>NZ_JBGCCX010000036.1:0-3184 GCF_045105015.1 Psychroserpens sp. | reverse complement strand
GATCCAGGTGTGCCTTTATATGGCGCATAAGGACTACCATCTAATTCACCTTTATCTCCTGGGCCATCACCTGGTCCTTCACCATTTTGAGTTGGTCCATCAGAATTTTTCACACCACCAATTAAAGCATCTAATTTATCTTTTTTATCTTGTTCTTCTTTAGCAATTCTATCTGTTTCAGCTTTTTCAAGTTGTTTAATGCGTTCAGCCTCAGCCTTTGCTTTTTCAGCTTCCTCTTCTGCCTTTTTTATAGCCAAGTCTTCTGCTGACTCGTTAGTTAAGACATCTTCAGATTCACTGTTAGCATCTGTGGTTTCTTCAGGTTGTGATTTATCTGCTTCTGTATCTTCTTTAACAACCTCTTCATTAGGTCTAGATTTAATTGGTTCTGTAGGTTGAATAGTTCCTGAACCAACCGGAGAATTTCCAAAGTTAACTGCAACACCATATTCCTCTGGTGGATCCATATAAGGAGGCCCAACCACAAATAGTAGCAATACTAAAATAATCACAATTAGTGCTGTGATTTTAGCTGAATTACGTTCGTGTTTGGTTTTTAAGTACTTCATAGTATTGCATAAGCAAACTTCATTCCGGAAAAATAAGACTAGTTATTTGGCTTAACAGCTAGAATAACTTTAAACTTATTTCGATTAGCGATATCCATCACCTTAACAACATTCTCTACAGGAACTGATTTTTCAGCACGCAGAACAATAGTAGGTTGATCTTGGGAAGATAGCATATTAACTAGCTCTGTTTCAAGAACACTTCCTCCTACTAATTTTTGATCTATATAATAGTTAAGATCTTTAGTTATACTTACAGCTACAGATTGTTTGTTTTCAGTTTTCCCACTAGCTTGAGGTAATAAAATATCAATAGCATTAGTTGTCACTAATGTAGAAGCGAGCATAAAAAATATCAATAACAGGAATACAATATCTGTCATTGAAGACATATTGAATTCAGGTTTTACTTTATTTCTTCCTCGTATCTGCATTAAATAGGCTCGTTTAAATGATCTAAAAATTCTAATGAATTTGATTCCATTTGATATACGACTTTATCTGTTCTTACTACCAAATGGTTGTAAGCCATATAGGCAACAATACCAACAATTAAACCAGCTACTGTAGTTGTCATAGCAGTATATAATCCATCAGATAGTTGTTTGATATCGATTTGTCCTCCAGAATTTGCAATTTCAAATATGGATAATATCATTCCGATAACTGTCCCTAGAAAACCAATCATTGGAGCAATACTAGATATAGTAGCTAAAACACTAACATGCTTTTCTAACCCATATAATTCTAATCTACCAGCATTTTCGATTGCTGTATTGATATCTTCGAGAGGTTTTCCGATACGAGTGATTCCTTTATTAATGAGTCTAGATACTGGAGTATTTACTTGAGCACATAGCATTTGAGCAGAATCAATCTTACCATTAGTTACATGGTCTTTGATTTGATTCATGAAATTTGAATCAACGTTAGATGCTGCTTTTATAGCGAACAAACGTTCAAAATAAATATAAATAGCAGCAATTAAAAGCACAAACAATATGGCTATTATTATTTGTCCTGCAGCTCCTCCACTACTGATCAATTCAATGATAGAAAGTGTTTTTTCGGTTGATTCTGAATCAGTAGCCAATTCAGCTCCATCTTGAATACTACTTAGTAATTTCATATAAGTTGCGTATTGATAATAATTTTATTAGTGTAATAACGCTTATTTTAATTCAAAAGTATGCGAACTAGAATAATGTTCTTGTAAACATAAACGCAATTGCTCCTACAATAAATCCGACAAGTGCAAGCCACGATATCTTTTTGATATACCAGAAAAAGTCTATTTTTTCCATTCCCATAGCAACAACACCAGCAGCAGAACCTATGATAAGCATACTACCACCTGTTCCAGCGGAATAGGCTATAAAATGCCATAATTCATTATCCATTGGCTCTGAAAACATTCCTAAACTAGCAGCTACTAATGGTACATTATCAATTACAGCGGAACCAACTCCAAGAAGAAGCACTACTAAATCGGAAACACCTTCACCGTGTAATTCTGTCCCCAACATTGGCATTGTTTCTTGTAATGATCCTGCAAAACCAAATAAGATTCCTAAAGATTCTAAGGCTGCTACAGCCATTAAAATTCCGAGGAAAAATAAAATACTTGGCATTTCAATTTTAGATAAAGAATGATGAACTGGACTATGATTAGCATGTTCACTATGCTCATCTGAAACAACTCCAGAAATCGCGAATTTGGAATTACTATAAATTTCAGCAAAAATGGCCACTACACCTAATGCTAACATCATACCAACATATGGAGGCAAATGCGTCACAGTTTTAAAAATGGGTACAGAAACAATTCCACCTAGACCTAAGTAAAGCATTGTTGAACTGAATTTACTTTTGGGTTTATCTGAATCGTCAGCCACCTTTTCGAGGTCACCTTTAAAGGCAGGTAAGAACGAAGCAATAAATGTAGGTACTAACATACACAATAAAGAAGGTATGAATAGGTATACAAATAAATGTCCTGTTGTAACTTTTTTACCAATCCATAACATTGTAGTGGTAACATCTCCAATAGGAGACCAAGCACCTCCTGCATTAGCAGCAATGATTATTAAACCTGCATACCAGATACGAACATCTCTATCTTTAACAATCTTTTGAAGTATAGAAATTAAAACAATAGTTGCAGTTAAATTATCTATGATAGCAGATAATATAAATGCTAATATTGCAAAAATCCAAAGTACTTTACGCTTACTTTTTGTTTTTATAAAACCTTTAATAGTTGAAAAGCCATCAAAATAATCAATGATTTCTACTATGGTCATAGCACCTAAAAGAAATACTAAAATTTCAGCTGTTTTTCCCAAATGATGCAATAATGTTTCTTCCATGATGTGCATCTTGTTTTCATGATCTAAACCATAAAACCCATCAACTAAACCATGATTAGCAGAATCAAACCACTCTGAAAAAGAATCAATTCCTAAAGAAATTAAAGCCCAACTAATAGCCATCATAACTAAAGCTGGAATTAGCTTATCTATTTTGATACTATGTTCTACTGTTATAGCTAAATAACCTAATACAAAAACTAATATTATTATTGTTTCCATTTATTTCTTTTAAATAAGTTGACT
>NZ_JBGCCX010000035.1:0-16122 GCF_045105015.1 Psychroserpens sp. | reverse complement strand
AATGTTGGAAGATTACCTGATAACATCAATATACTTTCTAAATTATTATAGTATTTAACTCTAAAATTGGACGAAAATGAGCATGGCATATGACAAATCGATTGAGCTATTGTTTAATTGTTCTTCAGATGATGGATTTTTAGCAAGTGCACAAGATATTTCAAATTATAAAAGAGTTTGGGCGCGAGATGGGGTAATTTGTGGTTTAGCAGCTTTAGCATCTGGGAATGATAAGCTTATTGAAACTTTTAAAAAAACGTTAGAAACTTTAGCAAGGCATCAGCATAAAATTGGCACAATTCCTTCAAACGTTAGTATTCAGAATAGTAATGTGGAAGTCAGCTATGGTGGTTTAGCAGGACGAGTAGATGCCATAACCTGGTTTGTTATTGGAGTTTCTCAATATGCGTATTTTAATGAGGATCTATCATTTATAGAAAAATACAAGTCTAATATTGAAAAATGTTTTACACTTTTAGATGCTTGGGAGTTTAACAATAAGCACTTACTGTATGTGCCTTTGTCAGGTAATTGGGCAGATGAATACATTACAGATGGTTACGTGTTGTATGACCAACTTCTTAGAATATGGGCTTTAAAAAGTTATAATTCCTTTGCGAAAAGCGATAGTATTTCAAATAAGATTGAAAATATAACTAAGCAGGTTCAAATTAATTTTTTTCCAAATTCTAAAAAAGAAAAATTTCATGAAAGAGCTTATAAGGAAATTAAATTTGAAAATTATTTACCCTGTTCTTTCTCTCCTTCCGGATATAAAATACAATTTGATGCCTTTGCGAATTCACTAGCTTTATTATTGAATTTCGGGGATAAAGATTTTCAAGATAAACTGCTAAATTTTACATTTAATCTGGCTTCGGAAACTAAACTAGGTCTGCTACCAGCTTTTTGGCCACCAATAACAGAAAATGATGAAAATTGGAGTTTACTAAAAAATAATTGTAAATACGAATTTAGAAATTACCCAAACGAATTTCATAATGGTGGAAGTTGGGCAATGGTCAATGGTTTTTTTGGTTTAGCTTTATTTTCAAAAAATAAGTTAAATCAAACTGATTTTATTTTAGAGAAAATACATAATGCTAATCAGATGTCTAATTTCTCTTTTTATGAAAATTTCAACACAGATACAAGAGAGCCTAATGGTGTTCCTTATTGTGCTTGGAGTGCTGCTGCAGGAATTTTATTGCATCAAACCAGACATAATAATTTTAAAATTTTAGTCTAATTTTTTATCTAGAAAATTACTTAAACGTAAAACTAGCAGCAAATTTAAATACATAGTTATCTTTAGAATCAGGTAAACGATTATCGCCATAGCGATAAAAGACACCTGCTCCCATTCCTAAATATCCTACATTCAGGTAATTGATTTTTAGGATATTTCTAAGCTCTAAACCTGTTTCTAAAAAGGCTTTGTCCTTAATACCAAATGGAATGATTTGGTGATTTTTAGCTTCACTCAAATTCCCTATTCCAATGTTATTATGTAAGACGACTTCTGGAGTAATTCTTCCTTTATTATTGAAGAGCATCCCAAAATTATGGTTAGTAAATAAGTGAACATATTTATCTGATACAAATTCATAAGGGTCTAATGTCTGAAAATGATTTTCAAAAACATACGGGAAATTCTTGTTGTTACTACCTTCTCCTGTAAATAATTGACCGTAAGGTATTGATGCGTCTATATAACCAGCATCAATTCTGTATGTTGTTTTACCTAAACCTTTTGTTTTGAAACTATCGTCCATGGTAAAACGAATTTTATTGTAATTAAAATCACTTTCAAATACATTAGCCAAACCTCTAGAATAGCTTAAATTGAAGATAGGATCATCACTTTCTAATCGAGTAATGGTATTAAACATATTGGTTAATTTCTCATTTACAAAATAGCGAATCCCTAAATTGATTTCTGTGTTTTTGTATTTAGTTACAGGTCGATTGTTATCTAGAAATTGGTAATCATAAAGAGGTGTTATTGAAGCTGTGTTAAACCCAATTGTCCAATCGATATTTCTGTAAACCTTCATGTATGTTTTAAAGCTAAATGCTTTTATATTATCCATCTGTTCAGCAATCATATTTCTTGGGTTAAATAGTTTGGTAGAATTATTAAAATAGGATCGTCCAGTTTCTTTAAGATTGTTTTCATATTTAAAAGACATCTTTATATCCTTATTACTTGGAAAATCTATCAATAATTCTCCACCATATTTCCATTCGTGATCTTTAAAACCATATCCTGCAAATCCACCAATAGATACATGATTAAAAATATCGTCATTGGTATAAACACCAGCACCTAGTCTTAAACCCTCATATTGATTATAACTTACAATTTTAGTGAGATCGAGATCAACATATTTAAATGGAACTCTACCTTTTGCTAAGTCTTCTGAAATAGTAGCAATTTTGTCGAAATTTGCAGTTTCTCCAATACTATCAATAAACACATAAGTTCTATTTTCCTTTTTGCTGAGAGAATCTTGACGAATTTCAGTCCAAAACCCAACATCCTTTTTTACAGCTTCTTTATCCATTCCTTTAGGAATTACGGCGAAATCTTTTTTTGTAAGCGGAACATCAAGTTCAACATTAGACAAATAGCTCTTGCCTACATATTTAAAAATACCGACGTTTTCTCCAATATTAATTTGAAAGTTTAATTGCTCAGGAAACCAATGATTATCATTTATGAGTTTGTATTTCTGCTGAATAGAAGTCGTTATTTTTCCTGAGTTATACGTCGTTGCATCCACACTTTGAACCGCATAATTATTAGAATTAATATATATTAAACCTTTAAGACCTTCAAAGTTCCGATTGGAATTTGGTTCAAATGAAATTGCAAAAATAGTATCCTTACCTCTTAAATATTCTTCCTTTAGTCTGAATTTATATTTTTTAGTACTTCCTTTCGAAATTGGATTTAAATAGTCTGTTTCAAATAAAGTAATATAATCGTCATAAAAGGAAAACGGCTGAATTGTATTTGCTAAAAATGCAAAATTTGGCGATTTAAAACCTGATGTCTTGGTTGCAATAATGCTATCTTCAGAGTATCTTGGTTTAAGATATTTACGTTGAGCAACAGTCTCGGTTATAAACAAATAAGACGATTCAAGAAAATGATCAACCTCATTTAGTGTGTCTTGTTTAATCTCCAAATCTTCAGCATCTACAAATATTTTATCATAAGATGTATAGGTGAAAGAATTTAAGTTTTCAGGATTATTTAATTCTTTATTTGCAACAGCATTTCTTATGATGCGATGTGCTGGATTTTCAGAATTTGTAATCACAACTTCATCTAGAGTACTTATGCTTTGTTTTAGAAAAATTGTTTTCGAATTAAAAGTTGAAATGTCTAAGACCTTAGACTCATAACCTACATAACTAATTGTAATTGTAGTGACCTCATTTGAAACACCAAACACACCATCAATGTCCGATATAGTGCCACTGTAGATATCGTTGTTAAAAATGATATTTGCAAATGCAACAGGTGTTCTTGTCTCGAAGTCAAGAATTGTAAATGTGCTATTTTGCGAGTAACTTTTTAAAGCTAAAAACACAAGCAATACAAACAGTTTTTTCATACAGAAAATTATGGTTGATTATTCTTACAAACGTAACAAGTAAAAATATAGTATTCTATTTTAAAAATGAATATTTGAAGTTCTTTTTTAAGAGAGCCTTTATCTTAAAACCGTTACATTTGTAGCTTAATTTATTTTCAGGTCGTAACTTAATATTTGATTCCATGAGCAAACAGAGTAAAAGACGAGAAGCCTTAATATATCACGCAAAACCTAAACCAGGTAAAATTGAAGTGATTCCTACAAAAAAATATGCCACACAGCGTGATCTGTCTTTGGCTTATTCACCTGGTGTTGCTGAGCCTTGTCTAGAAATTGAAAAAGATAAAAACAATGCTTATAAATATACTGCTAAAGGAAATTTAGTTGCAGTAATTTCTAATGGAACTGCTGTTTTAGGTTTAGGTAATATTGGACCTGAAGCTTCTAAGCCAGTTATGGAAGGTAAAGGCTTATTGTTTAAAATCTTTGCTGATATTGATGTGTTTGATATTGAGGTAGATACTGAGAATATTGAAGAGTTTATTCAAACAGTTAAAAATATTGCACCAACTTTTGGTGGTATAAATCTTGAAGACATAAAAGCACCTGAAGCGTTTGAAATTGAAAAACGATTAAAAGAAGAGTTGGATATTCCAGTAATGCATGATGACCAACATGGAACAGCAATAATTTCTGCTGCAGCTTTGATAAATGCTCTAGAAATTGCTGAGAAAAAGATTGATGAGGTTCAAATTGTAATAAGTGGAGCTGGAGCTGCAGCTATATCTTGTTCAAGACTATATCAGGCCTGTGGAGCTAAGCGTGAAAACATGGTGATGCTCGATAGTAAAGGTGTTATTAGAAACGATCGTGATCACCTTACGTCACAAAAGGCTGAATTTGCTTCACATAGGAAAATTGATACGCTTGATGAAGCTATGGTAGATGCCGATGTGTTTATTGGCTTGTCTAAAGCTGATATAGTAACACCAAGTATGTTAAAAGCCATGTCTCCAAATCCAATCGTGTTTGCAATGGCAAATCCAGATCCTGAAATAGGCTATAAATTAGCAATCGATACTCGTGAAGATATCATCATGGCTACTGGCCGAAGCGATCATCCTAATCAAGTAAATAATGTTCTCGGATTCCCTTTTATATTTAGAGGAGCTTTAGATGTTAAAGCAACCAAAATAAATGAAGCGATGAAAATGGCTGCTGTAAAAGCCTTAGCCGATTTAGCCAAAGAACCTGTTCCAGAGCAAGTTAATATTGCTTACGGTGAGACAAGATTAACTTTTGGTAGAGATTATATTATTCCAAAACCATTTGACCCAAGACTGATTGCTACAGTCCCACCAGCTGTTGCCAAAGCTGCTATTGAAAGTGGAGTGAGTAAAGAACCAATAGAGGATTGGGACAGCTACGAAGAAGAATTATTACAACGGTTAGGTTCAGATAATAAGATAGTGAGATTACTTCATAATCGTGCTAAATTAAATCCAAAGCGTGTCATTTTTGCTGAAGCAGATCAATTAGACGTTCTTAAAGCGGCTCAGTTTGCTTATGATGAAGGGATAGCAATTCCAATTTTATTAGGAAGAAAAGAAGCCATCTTAGCATTAATGGAAGAGATTGAATTTGATGCAGATGTTGAAATTATAGATCCAAAGTCTGATGAAGAAATAGAGCGTAAAAACAAATATGCTGAGGTCTATTGGAAAAACAGAAAGCGACATGGCGTTACTTTATTTTCTGCTGAAAAAGTGATGCGTGAACGAAATTATTTTGCAGCTATGATGGTTAATGAAGGAGATGCCGATGCTTTAATTTCTGGATTCACGAGAAGTTATCCATCAGTTGTAAAACCAATGTTAGAGCTTATAGGTCTAGCTCCAGGAGCAACCAGAATAGCTACCACTAATGTGATGATGACTAAACGTGGACCAATGTTCTTGAGTGATACGTCCATTAATATTAATCCGTCAGCTAACGATTTAACTCGAATTGCTCAAATGACAGCTAAAGTGGTTAGAATGTTTGGGATGGAACCAGTAATGGCAATGACATCATATTCTAATTTTGGGTCATCAAAAAATCAAACAGCAACTAAAGTTCGTGAAGCTGTTGAGTATTTACATAAACGCCATCCAAACTTACTAGTAGATGGAGAATTACAAACTGATTTTGCTTTAAATAGTGAAATGCTACAAGATATTTTCCCATTTTCAAAATTAGCTGGAAAGAAAGTAAATACGCTTATTTTCCCTAACCTAGAATCAGCAAATATTACATACAAACTATTAAAAGAGTTGAATAAAGCAGATTCAATTGGTCCAATAATGATGGGAATGCGTAAACCTGTGCACATCTTACAATTAGATGCCAGTGTTGAGGAAATTGTAAATATGGCAGCAATTGCAGTTATTGATGCACAACAAAAGGAAAAACTTCAAAAAGAGCGCTTAAAACATTAGCAAAACATCACCTTTGAAATGCAAATAATTTTATTACATTTGAGTTTTTAACCGAAGCTAATAAATGATTACGCATATTCAGGGGAAATTAGTAGAGAAAAACCCAACAGATGTTGTTATAGATTGCAATGGTGTTGGTTATTTATTGAATATATCATTACATACTTTTTCTCAAATTCCCGATCAAGAAAACCTTAAACTGTATGCGTATTTAATTGTACGTGAAGATGCACATACCTTGTATGGCTTTTCTTAAATTTCTGAACGTGAAATTTTAAAACTTTTATTGTCTGTAAGTGGTATTGGAGCTAGCACAGCTAGAACTATGTTGTCATCATTAACACCACAACAAGTTAAAGAAGGCATTGCCCATGGTGATGTTGGTTTGATTCAATCTATTAAGGGAATTGGAGCTAAAACTGCCGCAAGGGTTATTTTGGATTTGAAGGATAAAGTTTTGAAGGTTTATGACATTGATGAACTTTCTGTTAATAAAAACAATACAAATAAAGATGAAGCGTTATCTGCTTTAGAAGTTCTCGGATTTGCCAAAAAGCAATCCGAACGCGTTTTAGATAAATTATTGTCTCAACAACCAGATGCAAATGTAGAAACCCTTATAAAGGACGCATTAAAAAACTTATAAATTTGATTACAACAACTAACTATACTTTGCTTAAATCTTTACATCGCTTTCTCTTGATTCCAATTATGGTATTGGTTAGTACAGTTGCTTTGTCTCAGCAAGTGCCAGCAACACAAGACACTACAGCTACGCCTAAACCAGGGTTTTCACTCGGAAACATGAATATGCCTAATCCACAAAGTATTGTTTCAAAATACACATATGATCCTGTAACAGACCGATATATTTACACAGAGTCAGTTGGTAAATTTAATATTAACTATCCTATTATCTTAACACCAGCAGAGTTTCAAAAGCTAGTTTTGCAAGAGCAACAGCAATTGTACTACAAGCAAAAAATTGATGCTGCAGATGGTAAGAAAGATGGAACAGAAGACGAACAGAAAAACCTATTGCCTGAATTTTATGTGAATTCTGGGTTTTTTGAAACCATTTTTGGAGGTAATACAATAGAAGTGATTCCTCAAGGTTCTGTAGAAATGGATCTAGGGATTCTGTTTACAAAACAAGACAATCCTACTTTTTCACCAAGAAACCGAAGCAATTTTACATTTGATTTTGATCAACGTATTAGTTTGAGTTTACTAGGTAAAGTTGGAACAAGATTACAAGTGACAGCAAATTATGATACTGAATCTACATTCGATTTTCAAAATTTAGTGAAGTTAGAATATACGCCAACTGAAGATGATATTGTTAGAAAAATTGAAGTTGGTAATGTAGCAATGCCACTTAATAGTTCATTAATTACTGGAGCTCAAAGTCTTTTCGGTGTAAAAACCGAATTACAATTTGGAAAAACAAGAGTGACTGCTATATTTTCTGAACAACGCTCTCAATCACAATCTGTAACAGCTCAAGGAGGAGGAACTTTAGAAGAGTTTGAGTTTTTTGCTAGAGATTATGACGAGAACAGACACTTTTTCTTATCGCAATATTTTAGAAATAATTATGATGAAGCCATGCTTCGTTATCCATTTATAAACAATAATATTCAAATTACCCGTGTAGAAGTTTGGGTAACTAACCGAAGTAACCAAACACAAAACATACGAAATGTAGCTGCATTTCAAGATTTGGGTGAATCAGAAATAATAGGATTGAATAGTCCACCACCTGGATTTGTTAATGTTGGCGATAATCAACCACCTGATAATGGAAATAATGATTTTGATCCAACTAATATTGGTGGGCCAGGTTCATTGTTATCACCATTAGTTAGAGATATTACAACGGTTGAGCAAGGAATTCTTGTGCCAGCAAATGAAGGCTTTGACTTTGGTAAATTGGAAAACGCTAGAAAATTACAGCAAGGTTCAGATTATCAATTACAACAACAATTGGGTTACATTTCCTTAAACCAACGACTTTTAAATGATGAAATTTTAGCTGTTGCATTCCAGTATACTATTGGAGGTGAAGTTTATCAAGTTGGTGAATTTGCAAATGATGGTGTCAACTCTACAGCGACTAACAATGACGATGATTTAGATGGAATTCCTAATGATGCCGATGTTGATGTCAATGGCGATGGCTCTCCTGACAATGGAACTGATAGTGATGGCGATGGTATTAATGATACAGCTGATGCAGATGTTAATGGTGATGGAGTTATTGATAATGGTACAGATGCCAATGGCGATGGCATTAACGATAATGCAACAGTAGCTAACGGCTCAACACAAAGTTTAGTCGTAAAGATGCTTAAAAGCCCAATTACTAGTGTCGATCAACCAATTTGGGACTTAATGATGAAAAACATCTATGATACTGGTGCTTTTCAATTAGAAAAAGAAGATTTTAAGTTGAATATCTTCTACACAGAAGCATCTCCATTAAATTATATTTCACCAGTAATGTTACCTGATGGTACCACAGTGCCTTTTCCAACATTTGATAACAACTCACCTTTTGATAATACAGATGATGGTGAAATCATAGATACACCATTAATTCGATTATTTCATTTAGATCGATTAAATTTTAATAATGATCCGCAGGCTGGAGGTGATGGTTTCTTTGATTATGTTGAAGGAATGACTGTGTTATCCCAAAATGGAAAAATTATATTTACTAAAGTTGAGCCTTTTGGTCGTTATCTTTTTGATATACTTGATACTGATGGTTCAGGTAATAATGAGGCAGACTATGAACAAGAAACTTATGCCAACCTAAACCAAGAGAAGTACGTTTACGATATTCTTTACAAGGAAACTAAAACAGCTGCCTTAGATGAAGCAGAAAAGAATAAATTTCAAATAAAAGGACGTTATAAATCTTCTGGTAGTGATGGTATCCCACTTGGAGCTTTTAATGTGCCTAGAGGTTCTGTTGTTGTGACTGCTGGAGGTCGTACTTTAGTTGAAGGTGTAGATTATACAGTAAATTATCAAATTGGTCGTGTTCAAATTTTAGATGAAGCACTTAAAGCATCAAACATTCCAATTAATGTTTCCGTAGAAAATAATGCAATTTTCGGACAACAAACAAGGCGTTTCACAGGTGTAAATGTTGAGCATCAATTTAATGAGAATTTTGTCTTAGGTGCAACGCTTTTGAATCTTAATGAAAGACCAATAACACAAAAGGCTAATTATAATACTGAGCCAATCAACAATACTATTTTTGGTTTCAATGGAAATTATTCTACCGAAGTTCCATTTTTAACTCGATTGGTTAATAAACTTCCAAATGTTGATACAGATGTGCCTTCTAACCTTTCGGTTAGAGGTGAATTTGCTTATTTAGCACCTGGAGCTCCAAAAGGTACAGATTTTAATAATGAAGCAACAGCTTATGTTGATGATTTTGAAGGTACGCAAGGCGCGATCGATTTATTGGCACCTCAGTCTTGGGTGTTATCAAGTAGACCGAGAGAATTAGGTAAAATGTATCCAGGTTTTAATGGTGAAGATGAAAACGGTTTACAAAATGGTTTTGATAGAGCTATGCTTAACTGGTATACAATTGATCCAATTTTTTATAGTAATCAAAGACCAAGTGGAATCACTGATGATGACGTTTCTAATTTATATACAAGACGAATATTTATTGATGAATTATTCCCTGAAGTTGATGTAGCACAAGGTCAACAAACGGTTATTAATTCTTTAGATTTAGCATATTATCCAACAGAAAGAGGGCCATATAACTTTGATCCAGGTGCTACAAATGGAACTATAGATGCTAATGATAGTTGGGCTGGTATTACAAGACAAATCACATCTACAGATTTTGAACAAGCTAATGTAGAGTACATTGATTTTTGGATTCAAGATCCTTTTTTAGATGACACAGTTCCAGCTCAAGGAGGAAAATTATTTATTAATCTTGGAAATATTTCGGAAGATGTATTAAAAGATGGTAAAAAACAATACGAAAACGGACTTCCAGAAAATGGTGATATTAGTAGTTTAACACCAACAAGTTTTAATACTGTTGTGCCAAGAAATCAATCTTTGATTTACACATTTTCAACGAGTGGTGAAGAACGTGACAATCAAGATGTTGGTTATGATGGTTACGACGATAATGAAGAGGCAACATTGATACCTAATGGAGCATCATTTGGTGAAGATCCTGCTAATGATAATTATACTTATTATCTAAATACAGATGGAGATATCTTTGAGCGATACAAACGATACAATGGTTTACAAGGAAATACTCCAGATGAATTTTCAGACACCAATAGAGGTTCAACTGCACAACCAGATGTAGAAGATATTAATAGAGATAATACAATGAATACGATTGATAGCTATTTCCAATATGAAATAGATATTACACCGAGTTCATTAGCTCTTGGCACAAACAACCCTCAAATTAATGATGTAAAACCTAGAACCGTTACACTCCCTAATGGTGATGAGAGAAATGTAACTTGGTATCAATTTAGAATACCAATTTCAGACCCAACAGAAGCTATTGGTGGTATTTCAGATATTCGTTCAATTCGTTTTGCAAGATTATTTCTTAGTGGTTTTCAACAACCAAGAGTGTTACGATTTGGAACGCTTGATTTAGTAAGAAGTGATTGGAGACGATATACATTAGCATTAGATGATGAGCCAAATAATGATAATGACAATACAGATCTTAGTGTTGGAGTTGTTGGTCTTCAGGAAAATGACGGTAATTATGTCTTACCTCCTGGAGTTGAGCTGGAACAACTTAATAATAACAATAATATTATCAGGCAGAATGAACAATCTTTACAAGTTGAAGTTTGTGAATTAGAGCCTAGAGATTCTAGAGGTGTTTTTAAAAATATTAATATTGACATGCGTCAGTACAATAAACTACGAATGTTTATTCATGCTGAAGAGGGTGAAACAGGGACTTTAGTTGATGGTGATCTAGTTGGTTTTATACGAATGGGTAATGATTTTACTGAAAACTATTATCAAATTGAAGTGCCTTTACAAGTGTCTTCAGATCAGCCTAGTGCTGAGAATATTTGGCCAGAAGTTAACGAGATTAATATAGAGCTAAATGTTCTAGAACAAATAAAATCTTTAGGTATTGCTAATGGAACTTTAGCAAATGAGGATCCTACTTTTTACGATTTGTTAGATGGTGAGCTTACTCAGGTTGGAGAATTTGATACACATACTATTGGTCAACAAAGAGTATCTATTAAAGGAAATCCAAATTTTGGAGATGTAAGAGTACTCATGGTAGGATTAAAAAACCCTGATAACAATGGCATGAATGTTTGTGGTGAAGCATGGTTCAATGAACTTCGTTTGTCTGACCTAGACAATGAAGGTGGTTGGGCAGCTGTAGCTGCTGTTGATGCTAATTTTGCAGATTTTGCAGATATAAGTGCGACAGGAAGGAAAAGTACTATAGGTTTTGGTTCTGTAGAACAGCGTCCTAATGAACGAAGTAGAGAAGATGTTCAACAATTTGATATTGTAACAAATATGAACTTGGGACAACTACTACCAAAAAAATGGGGAATTCAAATTCCTTTTAATTATGGTATTGGTGAAGAAATTATAACACCAGAATACGATGAATTTTATCGCGATATAAAATTAGAAACTCAACTAGAGAATACTAATAATAAAGATTCAATTCTTAACGTGAATGAAAGTTATACTAAACGACAGAGTATTAATTTTATTGGTGTTAGAAAGAATAGAACTACTGAGAAAAAACCACGTTTTTACGATGTAGAAAATTTAACCTTTAACTACACATACAACAAAACTGAACACAGAGATTTTGAGATTGAGAATTCCTTAGATCAAAATGTTAGAGCAGGTGTTAATTACAATTATAGTTTTGAACCTAAAAGTATCGAGCCATTCAAAAAGAACGATTCGTTATTTAGAGGTAAATACTGGAAAATACTTAAAGACTTTAACTTTAACCCAATACCAACGAGTTTTTCTGTAAATACAGACATCATTAGGCAATTTAATAAGCAGAAGTTTAGAGAAGTTGATCTAACAGGAGATAATATTGGTCTAGAGGAACTGTTTAGACGAAATTATAATTTTAACCTTCAGTATGTCATAAATTATAATTTAACCAAAGCATTGAGTCTAAACTTTACGGCTTCAAATTCAAATATTGTCAGAAACTATTTTGTTGATGATGTAATTAATGGAAGACAGAATCCAAACTTAGATGTTTGGGACGGTTTCTTTGATTTAGGAGATCCGAATATTCAAAATCAGCAACTTCAAATTAATTATGAAATACCATTGTATAAAATCCCAACATTCAGTTTCTTAAGAGCTACTTACTCTTACACAGGTGATTTTCAATGGCAAAAAGGTTCCGATTTAAACGAGAATCTGCAAATAAGAGATCCAAACGACCCTAATAAAGTTAATACTTTTAATTTAGGTAACTCTATTCAAAATGCAAATACCCATAATATCAATTCAACATTGAATATGGAAAACCTTTACAAATATGTCGGACTTGTAAAAAAACCAGTTGGTGGAGCTAAAGGTGGAAGACGAAGTGGTGCAGTTCCTCAAGGACTTAAATCAAAAGATAGTAAAAGTGAACAAAAAAGTAAGGACGGAAGTAATGCAGTTGACAATGGAACTAACACAAAAAGTAAAGTAGCCGCTGGAACAAAAATTTTAAATGGAGCGATAGATTTGTTAACTAGTGTAAAACGAATTCAGATTAATTACTCTGAAAATAATGGTACCTTTTTGCCAGGTTATTTACCAACTCCAGGATTCTTAGGAACAATAAAGCCTACTTTAGGATTTACCTTTGGAAGTCAAGCTAATATAAGGGATAGAGCAGCCCGAAATGGTTGGTTAACCATTTATGATCAATTTAATCAACAATATACTGAAGTTACTACACGAGTTTTAGATGTATCTGCTAATGTTGAGCTTATTAAAGATTTAAAAATTGACATTACAGGTAATAGAACATATTCTGAAAATTTAACCCAAAACTTCAATACCACAGATTTAAATAATGATGGTTTAAGTGATAGGTATAATAGACTACTCACCAACTCATTTGGAAATTTTAGTATTTCAACAGCTTTAATTAAAACTGCTTTTAGTCCAAGTGATGAAACTCAATCCGCAGCTTTTGATGATTTTAGGGCAAATAGATTAATTATTGCAAATCGTTTAGCAAGAAATTTTTATGGCACAGAAAACTTTGCACGTGATGGTGAAGGATATCCATTAGGTTTTGGTAAAAATAACCAAGCAGTATTATTGCCATCATTTTTAGCAGCTTATAAAGCACAAAGTGCAGATAAGATTGGTTTGTCAGCTTTCAGAGATATTCCAATTCCAAATTGGCAACTGAAATATACTGGTTTCATGAAAATGAAATGGTTTAAAAAGAATTTTAAACGTTTCTCAATTACACATGGATACAGATCAAGCTATACTATTAATCAATTTAGAACTAATTTGGACTTAGAACCAGGAGATTTACAACCAGGAGTAGATTATAATAATCAAGAGCTAGATAAAGTAACAGATCAGTCAGGAAACTTTAAAAACACAACACTATTTAGTAATATCAATTTAGAAGAACAATTCAGTCCATTATTTAGATTAGATTTTGAAATGAAAAACTCAGTTAAGATATTAGCTGAAATGAAGAAAGATCGAATTTTGTCTCTAAGTTTCGATAATAACCTTTTAACGGAAATTCAAGGAAATGAATACATCCTTGGATTGGGTTATCGATTCAAAGATGTGCGCATAAGATCTAAATTAGCAGGACCTAGACAAGTCATTAAAAGTGATTTAAATTTAAAAGCTGATGTTTCCGTTAGAAATAACAAAACAATTATAAGATATTTAGATATTGAAAATAATCAGATTACTCAAGGACAAACAATTTGGGGAGCTAAGTTTGCAGCCGATTATGCGTTTACTAAAAACTTGACAGCAATCTTCTATTTTGATTACACATTCTCTGAATATGAAATATCAACTGCATTTCCACAAACTACAATACGTTCTGGATTTACATTGCGATATAATTTTGGAAATTAATCCAGTAAATTAAATCAAAAAAATTATTTTTGTAAGCATAATAACTATAACTAACAAGATGAATATACCATCAGAATTAAAATATACAAAAGACCACGAGTGGATAAAAATAGAAGGCGATATAGCAACTATAGGAATTACTGATTTTGCTCAAAGTGAATTAGGTGATATTGTATATGTTGAAGTTGAAACAGTTGATGAAACACTTGAAGTTGAAGAGGTTTTTGGTACAGTTGAAGCCGTAAAAACAGTTTCAGATTTATTCTTACCACTCTCAGGTGAAATTACAGAATTTAATGAATCATTAGAAGACGAACCAGAAAAAGTTAATTCTGATCCTTATGGTGAAGGGTGGATGATTAAAATGACATTTTCTGATGCATCAGAAGTTGAAAATTTACTTTCAGCAGATGATTACAAAGCTATTGTTGGTTCTTAAACGTTTGTCGCTACCTATTTTACTGCTATACACAGTAGTATTGACATATGGTAGTTTGACTAATGTTAGTGGGATCCCAAAACTTGGGTTTTCTTTTGATGATAAAATTTATCACTTTTTAGCTTATGCAGTTCTTACACTGTTACTTTTTAATTACGTTATAACGACTACTATTAAACATAAAATTTTTAAATCTGTCACAGTTGCAATTGTGTATGGCATTATTATTGAAGCATTACAAGCAACAGTAACAGACTTTAGAACACCAGATTATTACGATGTAATTGCTAACAGTCTTGGTGCAGTAATCATGATGTTATTGTTGTCAATGTTTAAAGATAAACTAAAGTTAAAATAAAAAATAGCTTGCTTTTTTAACATATTTTTGGTTAATTTAGCAGTCCTAATACATAAAAAGATATGGAGCCTAAAAAGAATACAAAATCAGATGTGAGCAGAAATGCATCACTCTACTTTGCTGTAGGTCTTGCGTTAATGATGACATTAACCTATTTAACTATTAATTATAAGTCATACGATAAATCTAATATTGATATTGGAATGGTTGATGTTGATGACGAATTAGAAGAAGAAGTTCCAATTACCCAACAAGAAATAATTCCACCTCCACCTCCACCTCCACCTCCAGTAGTACCTGAGGAAATCGAAATCGTAGAAGATGAAAAAGAGATTGAGGAAACGGTTATAGAATCTACAGAAACTGATCAAGAAGAGGAAATTGTTGAGGTTGAAGAGGTAGTTGTAGATGAGGTTGAAGAAGATATTGAAGTCCCATTTGCTGTTATTGAAAATGTACCAATCTTTCCAGGATGTGAAAAGAAAAAAGGAAATGCAGCTAAGAAACAATGTATGTCTGATAAGATTGCAAAGTTTGTAAACAGAAAATTTAATACAGAATTAGCTAGTGATCTAGGTTTAGAGGGAAAACAGCGTATTAGCGTTATCTTTAAAATTGATAAAAGTGGTAATATTACAAATGTAAGAGCAAGAGCTCCTCATCCAGGTTTAGAAAAAGAAGCAAAGCGTGTTATTGGATTACTTCCAAAAATGCAACCAGGAAAACAACGTGGTAAAGCGGTAACTGTACCGTATTCACTGCCAATATTATTCCAAGTACAAGACTAAAGTACTCTCAAATACAATGATATTCAAAATCCCATCTAATTACTTAGATGGGATTTTTACTTTGGTATGCTTATTGTGATTTTATCATAATATTAACATTAACATTTAGTATTATGAAAAATTTAAAAAATCCGCACAGTATTGCTGGTCAGAGCAATGCCAAAGTGCAAAAATCACAAAAGCATGACGCAAATTTACAAAAAAACTCAATGCTCTATTTTCAAATAGGGCTTATTCTATGTTTATTGGGTACTTATGCTTTATTCGAAATGAAATTTGAAAAAAGAGAATTCGTTATTCC
>NZ_JBGCCX010000034.1:0-2592 GCF_045105015.1 Psychroserpens sp. | reverse complement strand
TTGGTGATGGATAGATTTGGTTTAGATACTCTGGTATTGCAAAAAGTAATTAAAATTTAAAAAGTAAAACTACGCCTAACAACATGTAAAATTTACAGCGAAGCTGTTCGCCATAAATGGCTAATTTTACACAAACGTTGTGCACAAGCTGAAAAAATATGATGCTTTTAGATTTAATATGTTTTGATTGCCTAATGGAACAGGTAAATAAAGGAGAACCGAAAGTGTATGACGGAACTTCTATTCCAACGCCATTTGAACAAGTCAATAATGATGGAATCTATGAAGTAAACTGTACAAAAGGGCATAAATCAAAAACGATAATCGATAATATCAATTTTGAAATCCTATTTGAATATGGACTTAATGCAATTGTTGACGGGTACTATAGAGAAGCTGTTTCTTCTATAACTTCAGCAATGGAAAGATATTTTGAGTTCTTTATAAAAACCATTTTAAGAAGTTCAACTAAGGATTTTGAGTCTATCAATAAAGCTTGGAAAAAAGTTTCAAGTCAATCGGAAAGACAACTTGGTGCTTATATTATGCTTTACTTCAAAACATTTGGAACTGAACCAATTTTATTAAATCAAAACAAAGAAGTTCCTTTTAGAAACTCGGTAATTCATAAAGGTTATATCCCAACTAAACAAGAAGCAATTGACTATGGAAATTCAGTAATGAAAATAATTGAGCTAACCTTAATTGAATTAAAAGAAAAGTTTCCAAAAGAGACAGAACTCACATTCGAGCAGTTTGGATATAAAAAGAATGCGGAAGAAAATTTTAAAAAAATAGAAAAGGAAAGCGGAATTGAGCAGAACTTCGCCTGTGTCAATATTATGACAACTATAGACGTGAAGAACGGTAGAGAAATAAACCCAAGAGATGGGAGAAAAGGAATGGTCGAAGACAGAATAGTTAATATCAAGCAAAGGCGAGAGCCTAGAAGATTGACTTTACTCAAGGATAGACCAAATATTGACGAGTAATGGAACAAGAACCGACACCTATAATTGAACTTTTAGTTCTGATTCTATTTTTAGGGTCAATTACGTTTCTGTTGGGAGCGATTTTTCAAGGTTTCGTGCTCTACAAAAACAAAAAGTCTTTGCTGACAAGTATTTTCGTTATCATACTGACAAGAATATTAACTGTGATAAGCTCGTATTTTATTTGGGCATTTTGGCATTTACCGATTGACATTATGTTTTTGTTTGTCTATTTGCCAGCAGTTTTGCCAGAACTGATATTCAGTCTATTAATACTGAAACTATTTGGAAACGAAATAATTAAAAAGAAAAAAGCCAGTGCACAACACGGTATATAGCAAATAGGGCATTCGTTGGTTTAAGAAAGTTCAGTGCTATTTACAAACACCGCCAAATTTTTAATTTGGCTTTTAAAATGAATAAGATAAAAACAAAATATAAAAATGTGGCTAAGAGCAAACTTGAAAGTTTATCGCTTTCTACTGCCCTACTTGCCATATACTAAACGTTATGCTTTATTATGAGCAACTTTTACAATAACTTGTACGTATATATATTATGATTAAACTGATAACTTTATGTTTTTTAATTTTCTTTTTAATTTCTTGTAAAAAGAAGTATACTTCGAATTTTAAAGGGAAGTTTAGATCGCAAATTAGTATTGATCATCATGCAGTATCAAACTCAACACGGATAATTGCAATTTTTCATGATGCTGATGAACCTTTTTATTATGGTCTTGGTGCTCCAACTCCACTCAAAATTCGGAATAGAGGGTATATTAAAGTTAATGGAATTGACTTAGAATGGCACGAAAGTGGTGGGTACTTTCTTGACCTTAAAGGAAAACCTACATGTACAATTGAATTTAAAGATCATGACGGTAGCGTTTATCGAAATACTATTGCACCACCAGACACGACCTATTTCGTAAATTTCCCTGATAGTGTTTCTTCCACAGGTAATTTTTCCTTTCAAGTTAGTGCACCTAATTTGGATAGCAATGAGTTTAGTTTAATAGCTCTTGATGATGATTATTATAATGACATTCATTTTTGGGACTACGCTGGAACAGATACAATAATTGAAATAGAAGATGTAGGATTTTATACGTCTAATTTTATTACAGATGGTAATCATTTCATGAACTTAAATCGTGCGAAAAAGATGCTAAATCCAAATTTACCTCCTGGTGGTGGAGAAATTGTTTATCATTATAATTTGGTGCAATACTTTTACATTAAATAAAACAAGGTGTCCTCTTGTTGCTCGGCACAATTGATACAATTTAAATGTGATAAAAATGAAAGCATAACAACATGCAAATTTCATAGCTGTTTCGTACCGTACAGCAACGACTTTTTGCACAAACGTTATGTATAATTGGACCAAGAAAATAAATGTTTAATACTCCCAAAAATTTATTAGCTAAATAAATCAAATGTATCCCAAAAGAATTTTTAATTTCATTTCAATTTGTCTGCTCATAATTTCTTCAATCGCGGTTGTGCGACAAGTGGTTGACTTTTCTGAAAATTATAGCAATTTAACATCAATAGATAGTGTTTTAACATTAGTAATGATTGCCTTCATAATTTTT
>NZ_JBGCCX010000033.1:0-52345 GCF_045105015.1 Psychroserpens sp. | reverse complement strand
CCAATCCATGTCCAACCAATATGAAGAACTTTGTTCTTCCAATTGATTAATCCAAATCGAGTACTTCCAGCATACTGTAGGTGTTTCTTGTCATAAATGATAAAAGGTATGATGGTTTTATTTTGTAAGCCATTTAAGGCAATTTCTACATAATGCTTTAACTTGCTGGGAGTTGAGATATCACTTGGAGAGTAATAAATTAAATTCTCTTCTTGAGCAATGTTATTTAGAACATGATAATTATCTAAAGTTAAAGGTGAGAGTTTAACACGTTCGTTTTCTAAAGTTGGTATTGTCATTTTAATTATACTAGGCTATTAATTAAGTCTACATTAACTACATGTTTACCTTCAAACGGAAGAATAGTCAAATTATTTCCAAATAGTAATTTTGCTCGCTCAGTTTCATAAGCAATGCGTTTTTCATTTAAATACTCATCTTGAGTTCCATAAATTAATGTCACTTTACTAGATAAATAATCAAATTCTTTAGATATTAATTCTTTTGGAATTCCTCCAGAATGCAATACAAGATGATGACACTTCAATTTCCGTTTAGCCAGATATCGCATGGCTACGCTAACTCCTTGTGAATAACCAAAAATTATTAATTTTTTATCTTTTGAAATCTTTTCATTTTCAAATATAGCATCAAAATAGGTCATGATATTTTCAGTTTCTACTAATGTATTTTCTTTAGTTAGCCAACTAGCTCCCACATGTTTAAACTTAGTACCTTGATAATATTTACTTTGTGCTTGAGGAGCGATTATATAATTATCTGCTGGATTTAATTCTTTAAAATAATTGATAAAATAACGACTCAAATAGCCCATACCATGACATACAAACCATACATGTTTTGTTTTATTAGTAAGCGTATTTAGTGTCGAATAACTATTGTTAATGGTATAAGAAATTTCGGTTTCAGTAGATTTCATTTCGTATTTTTGTTATCGACTTTAAAAATACAGTAATTCTATGCAATTATCTAAAGAAGACATACTAGCGCAAGCTAATAAAGTAAGTAAAGGAACTTTGATGGAAACCTTATCTATTGAAATGGTAGATTATGGTGATGATTTTTTAGTAGCAAGAATGCCAGTAACTTCAAAAGTTCATCAACCAGATGGTGTTTTACATGGAGGTGCAACTGCAGCACTTGCTGAAAGTGTTGGGAGTTTTGCTGCTCATATGTTTATTGATACTGAACAGTTTTTTGTTAGAGGCTTAGAAATCACAGCAAATCATTTAAAAAGTGTATCTGATGGTTTTGTTTATGCCGAAGCAAAATTTTTACATAAAGGAAGAACTACACAGTTATTAGATATTAGAATTACAGATGAACATAATAATTTAGTATCTATTTGCAAACTATCTACGATTTCGCTTCCTAAACAGAAATAATAATGCTTACAAAAGAATTCTTTTCTCATATTGAAAACCATTATGCAAAGGAGTTACCTTTTGTAGTCTACAATAAGCCCAATTCTATTGAAGTTAAGACTTTGCTTCAAGATTCTACAAAAATATATTCTACTGAAGATTTCAGTGCTAGCGGATTTGTTTTCTCACCTTTTGAAGATAAATTACAAACGATTTTATTACCAATAGAACATTCAGAATTATTAAGTTGTAATATTGAAATTTCTGTAGATAAAGAGTTTACTTATAACAAGATTAAATCAAATAGAGAAGGTAAGGAGGTTCATTTAAAATTAGTACAACAAGGAATTGATGCTATTCAAAACCAATTACTGCAAAAAGTTGTATTATCAAGATGCGAAACTGTTCCGATTTCAGATGCAAAACCAATTAAAATCTTTCAGAAATTAATTCGAAATTATCCTAGTGCTTTTGTGTATTGTTGGTATCATCCTAAAATAGGATTGTGGCTTGGTGCAACTCCTGAAACATTAATTAATATTGAAGGAAATCGCTTTAAAACTATGGCACTTGCTGGTACACAAACTTTTATGAATACTTTAGATGTAACTTGGGGAAATAAAGAACAGGAAGAACAACAATTGGTGACCGAATTTATCAAAGATAATTTAAGCTCTTCTGCGAGTAATATGAGTATTTCTGATGTAAAAACAGTAAGAGCTGGCAATCTTTTGCACTTGCAATCTAATATTAAAGGTGTTCTTAATTCAGCATTAAGAACTGTTTTAGAAAAATTACATCCAACTCCGGCTGTATGTGGATTACCAGTTGATGACGCTAAAACATTTATAAAAAAAAATGAATCATACAATCGTGAATATTATACAGGATTTTTAGGAGAATTAAATTTAAAGGAAACTAAATCAAGAAATACCAACAGACGAAATGTTGAAAATAATGCATATGGCTCTGTTAAAAAGTTAAGCCATTTATTTGTCAATCTGCGTTGCATGCAAATCAAAAATGAACGAGCATTCATTTATGTTGGAGGAGGTATTACAAAAGATTCTAATCCCGAACACGAATGGCAAGAAACAGTTTATAAAGCTGAAACTATGAAGCGTGTTTTAATATCATAAATCAGGTATTTTTCTTAAATTTGCGTTCATGATTCATTCTAAAATTCCTTTAGCACAAACTGTTATTCAGTTGTGTAAACTCAAACAGATAAAGCATATTGTTATTTCTCCGGGAAGTAGAAATGCACCACTTACTATCGGTTTTACAAATGATGATTATTTCAATTGCTATAGTATTGTAGATGAACGTTGTGCTGCTTTTTTTGCGTTAGGAATTGCACAACAAACAAAAAATATAGTTGCTGTTGTTTGTACTTCTGGTAGTGCTTTACTAAATTATTATCCAGCAATTTCTGAAGCATTTTATAGTGATATTCCTTTAGTTGTCCTATCTGCTGATCGTCCAAAACACTTAATAAATATTGGTGACGGACAAACCATTAATCAGAAAAATGTATTTCAAAATCACATTTTATATTCTGCTAATCTGAAATTGGATATTAAAGATGAAAGTAATGTTTCTCAAAAAGAAGAATTACCAATTTTTAAAAACCTTGAGAATAAATTAGAACGAATGTTAGGTTTGCAAAAAGGCATTCAAACATTTAATGAAACAGAAATTAATAAAGCCTTAAATTTTGCAAAATTAAAAAAAGGTCCAACGCATATAAATATACCTTTTGATGAACCACTTTATGATACCACTGATGTATTGACTGTAACACCTAAGGTTGAATCAATAGAAAGCAAATCGTTTAAAATTAATGATGCCGAATTAAATGATTGTATAGACCAATGGTATGTTGCTAAACGTAAACTAATTCTTGTTGGTGTTTTAGAACCAAATGCAATTGAAAAACAATGGTTAGAAATATTAGCAGATGATGATAGTGTACTAGTGTTCACTGAGACAACTTCAAATTTACATCATCCAAATTTTTTTCCAAGTATCGATAAAATGATTGCTCCTTTATCTGAAGAAGTTTTTAAAAGTCTTAAACCTGAGATCGTAATTACTTTTGGAGGTATGATTGTTTCTAAAAAAATTAAAGCATTCTTAAGACAACACAAGCCAATGCATCATTGGCACATAGATGAGAAAAAAGCTTATGACACCTTCTTTAGTTTGACAAAGCATATTGAAACATCTCCAAATAATTTTTTTGCTGCATTTTTACCTAAAATCACTCACATTACAAAAAGCTCTTATCTTGAAGATTGGACTTCTGTAAAAAAACACAGAGAAAGAAAGCATTCGCAGTACTTAGATGCGATTTCTTTTTCAGATTTTAAATCATTTCATCATATTTTAAAAGCAATACCTAATAAGACTATACTTCAACTTGGTAATAGTTCTACTGTGAGGTATGCCCAATTATTTAATTTAAATTCAACTCTGAATGTGTTTTGCAATAGAGGCACAAGTGGTATTGATGGGAGTACTTCAACTGCAATCGGATGTGCTGTGGCTGCTAATAAGCAAACGACTTTTATTACTGGCGATTTGAGTTTCTTTTATGATAGTAATGCATTATGGAATAATTATATTCCGAATGATTTTAGAATTATTGTCATTAATAATCAAGGTGGTGGAATTTTCAGAATTTTACCAGGTCATAAAAACACTGATAATTTTGATTATTTTTTTGAAACCACACATCAATTAACGGCGTTTCAACTTTGTGATATGTATAATTTTGAATATTTCAAAGCTTCAAATGAAGCTGATGTAATAGAAACTCTAACAGACTTCTTTACGATCTCAAATTCTCCAAAACTTCTAGAGGTATTTACGCCAAGAACTGAAAACGACAGTGTTCTTCTAGATTATTTCGACTTTATTAAATAAATGTTATTTGTGACCTCTTCATTTATTTTGTGTCTTATAATTGACTATATTTAGATAGTATTACTATAACATTAAAAAATCATATTTCAGATGAGTAAAAGAGACGAATTAATTGTAAAGTATGCTGCAGATTTAAAAGATAAATGTGGCGTGAATCCTGATATGGATTTATTAACTAAAGTTACTATAGGTTGTGGACCATCAATTTATAATGCAGATGCAGCAACAGTTTCAGGATCTGATGATTCAGAATTAGAAACAGTAAAAAATAACTTTTTAATCAAAAAATTAGGATTAAAAGACAGTTCAGATTTAGATAAAGGCATTGATTCTGTAATGGAAACTTACGGAAAGTCAAACAGAAATAAATACAGAGCTGTAGTTTATTATTTATTGACCAAACACTTTAAAAAAGAGTCTGTATATTAATACAAACTTTTAAAGCTTAAAAAGCGTTATGATTCTTATAGAATTATAACGCTTTTTTTAATTCTAACACGTAATATCTGTATCTTTGCGCCATGATAAAAATAGGAGAATACAACACCTTAGATATTATTAGAGAAAGTGAACAAGGTTTATATCTTGCAGATGCTGACGGAAATGAAGTGTTACTGCCAAATAGATATATCCCTGAATCTTTTAAAATTTGGGAATCAATAGAGGTTTTTGTCTATTTAGATAATGAAGAAAGACCAGTAGCAGTTACTGACGAGCCATTCGTCACTGTTGATAATTTTGCTGTTTTGCGATGTAATCAAGTGACTCAGCATGGTGCTTTTCTAGATTGGGGAATGGTGAAAGAACTATTTTGCCCATTTAAAGAACAAGCTTTTAAAATGAAAGCTGGTGGCTGGTATTTAATATTTTGTTATTTAGATAAAGAATCTGGTAGGTTAGTAGCTTCGAGTAAAACCAATAGTTTCTTAGATAATAAAAACTTAACGGTTCAGCAATTTGATGAAGTAGATTTAATTGTCTCTCATCCATCAGAATTAGGAATGAATGTGATTGTAAATGATTTGCATCAAGGATTGATTTTTAAAGATGATATTTATAAAGAATTAAGTATTGGTGATAGATTAAAGGGTATTGTGAAGAAAGTCCGTCCTGATAACAAACTCGACATTACTTTAGGTCAAATTGGCTATAGAAATATAGAACCTAATGCAGAGAAAATTCTTCACACGCTTGAAGATACTGAAGGATTTTTACCTCTCACTGATAAATCTAGTCCTGAAGAAATCAAAGATGAATTAGAAATGAGTAAAAAGAGCTTTAAAAAAGCAATTGGCTCGTTATATAAACAACGATTAATCACCATTGAAACAGATGGTATTCGATTAGTTTAGAGATATTTAAAAACAGTATTTTTGTAATAAATTGATTTGAATATGAATACAGCAAAATGGTTGACTGCAAAAACCTATGAAGATATTACTTATAAAAAATGTAACGGTGTTGCCAGAATAGCATTTAATCGTCCAGATATAAGAAATGCGTTCAGACCGAAAACCACAAGTGAATTATATGATGCTTTTTACGATGCAAATGAAGATGTAGATATTGGAGTGGTATTGTTATCTGCTGAAGGACCTTCAACTAAAGATGGTATTTGGAGCTTTTGCTCTGGTGGAGATCAAAAAGCCAGAGGTCATCAAGGCTATGTAGGTGAAGACGGATATCATCGTTTAAACATTCTAGAGGTTCAGCGATTAATTCGATTTATGCCTAAAGCAGTTATTGCTGTAGTTCCAGGTTGGGCAGTAGGTGGTGGACATAGTCTTCATGTGGTTTGTGACCTAACATTAGCAAGTAAAGAACATGCTATTTTTAAACAAACTGATGCTGACGTGACTAGTTTTGATGGTGGTTATGGCTCAGCTTATTTGGCTAAAATGGTCGGACAGAAAAAAGCACGTGAAATCTTTTTCCTCGGAAGAAATTATTCAGCTCAAGAGGCTTATGAAATGGGTATGGTTAATGCAGTGATTTCACATGATGACCTAGAGGATACTGCCTATGAATGGGCACAAGAAATACTTGCCAAATCGCCAACATCTATTAAGATGCTTAAATTCGCTATGAATTTAACAGATGATGGTATGGTTGGGCAGCAAGTTTTTGCAGGCGAAGCGACACGTTTAGCTTATATGACAGATGAAGCCAAAGAAGGTCGTGATGCATTTTTAGAAAAACGTAAGCCTAATTTTGATAAAAAATGGATTCCATAAATAGCTGGCTATTGTATGTTTAAAAAAATTAAACCTTGGATTTCTGCATTTAGATTGCGAACCTTGCCTTTATCAGTTTCAGGAATTATTATTGGCGCCTGTTTAGCTGAACATAATGGTGCTTTTAATGCTTATATCTTTGTGATTGCAATTTTACTGACCATTAGTTTACAGATTCTTTCTAATCTTGCTAATGATTATGGAGATGGTGTAAAAGGAACTGACAACGAAAATAGAGTAGGTCCAGAACGAGCTATTCAAAGTGGTGCGATAAGTGAACAGGAAATGATGCTCGGTATCAAAAACAATATTTTAATTGTGGTTGGGTTAGCTGTCGCTTTAATTTATACTTCTTTTGGTGTAAGTCATTTATTGTTATCGCTTTTATTTTTCTTACTTGCAGGATTATCAATATATGCAGCAATTACTTATACTGTTGGTGAATCTGCTTATGGTTACAGAGGTTTAGGCGATCTGTTTGTGTTTGTATTTTTTGGATTGGTTAGTGTTGGAGGTAGCTATTTATTATTTGTCAAGGAAATTGATCACCACATATTTTTGCCTGCAATAGCACTTGGCTTGTTAAGTGTTGGTGTATTGAACCTTAATAACATGAGAGATATAGATTCAGATAAAATTGCTGATAAAATGACTCTAGCTGTTAAATTGGGTAAGTCTAATGCTAAGAAATATCATTTGTTTCTAATAGGTTCAGCGATTATTGTTTCAGCGATTTTCGGTTTACTTTACTTTTCTTCACTTAGTAATTTAATATTTTTTATCGCCTACATTCCTCTAGTTATTCACATGTCTAAAATTGCTAAAGCAAAAGAGCCAAACGATTATGACTCTCAATTAAAGGTTTTGGCGTTAACTACTTTTATGTTTTCAGTACTTTTAGGTATTGGTTATATTTTATAAAATTATTAACATAATTGTTTGGTTTTCAAATAATTAATTATTATATTTAGTATGAAATTTTGTAGGTCGGCATTGTTTGCTATTATGTTGACAATAAAATTTGGGGCTTTGAAACTCAGACAAATTATATTTAATCTGTCTGAGTTTTTTTGTATTTTAGATTGCTATTAATTCATTAAAAAATTCTCTTTGTATGCAAATTACATTTTACGGTCACGCAAGTTTAGGTATTAAAATAGGAGACATAAATATTTTAGTCGATCCATTTATATCTGGAAACCCGAAAGCATCAGATATTAATATAGAAGAACTTGAAGCAGATTTTATTCTAATAACACATGCACATCAAGATCATATTTTAGATGTTGAAGCGATTGCAAAACGAACAGGAGCTGTTATCGTTTCAAATTTTGAAATTGCAACACATTATGATAAGCTTGGCTTAGAGAACCATCCAATGAATCATGGTGGACAATGGGAGTTTGAATTTGGAACTGTAAAATATGTTAATGCTATTCATACATCTTCTTTTCCTGATGGCAGTTATGGTGGACAACCAGGTGGATTTGTGATTGAAGGTGAGCATAAAAACATTTACATTGCTGGAGATACTGCATTAACTATGGATATGAAATTAATTCCATTACATACCAAACTTGATTTAGCAATTTTACCAATAGGAGATAATTTCACTATGGGAATAGATGATGCACTTATCGCAAGTGATTTTGTAGAATGTGATAAAGTATTAGGATATCACTTTGATACATTCGGTTACATAGAAATTGATCATGAAACCGCAAAGCGAAAATTCTTTGATAAAGATAAAGACTTGATGTTGTTAGAAATTGGAGAAAGTATTGAGTTATAAATCTTACTATTACTTATAGTATAAATGAAAGATAAACTCAAAAACATTAAATTTCAAAATCAGCAAAATCAAAAATCGCAGTTTGATATACTTAAAATTGAAGAGTTATACCAACGAACAGGTTTAAATCATTCGATTGAGATACATCATAAAATTGAGTTTTATATTCTCATTTTTATTGAAAAGGGAAAAGGTAAACATGCTATAGATTTTACAGATTATGATTGTTCAAAAGGGACTGTGCTAACTATTCGAAAAGATCAAATCCATAAGTTTTTTAAAAGCAATACTATTAAAGGTTTTTTGCTTGTATTTACAAATGATTTTTTAGTTAGTTATCTTGAAAAAATGGAAGCTCAAAAAACGATGCTTTTATTTAATGAATTATTAAGTGTTCCAAAATTACAGTTGAATGATTCACATTATAAAAATGTAAGTCAAATCATAAACCGAATTGAAAATGAATATTTTTCCATAAATGATAATCATTCTTTAAGTGTTATTAGAAATGAATTACACATTTTAACAACTCAACTTTTAAGAATAAAAGCAAATAGCAAACAAATTAATTTTGAAAAAAAATATTTAAAAGAATTTTTAGAATTTCAGAATTTAGTAGAAAATCTTGTAACTAAAACTACTAAAGTTCAAGATTATGCTAATAAAATTGGTGTAAGTACTAAGACATTAAATACCATCACTAAAAGTATTGTTAATAAATCTGCAAAAGCTTTTATAGATGAAATATGTACTAAGCAAATTAAGCGGTTACTACTTAACACTAAATTATCTGTGAAAGAAATTGCTTATAAATCTGGTTTTGAAGAAACTACAAATTTCTACAAGTATTTTAAGCGACAAGCTAATGTAACTCCTGAACAATTTAGATTAGAAAATTAATATTTTCTCATTTTTACAGTCTTTATTCTCTTTATTATAGTTTTATAACTTAGTTGCGACTATACTTTTGTACCATTATTAATTCTTGGCAATTAAATGGAACAACAAAAATATAGTAAACGAACAGTTTGGATTCATTGGGTATCTGCTTTATTAATCTTCGGATTAATATATACAGGTATTAATATGGAGCATTCTACTCATACAACTGAAAAATTTAAACTTTATAAGCTACATTTTACTTTGGGAATACTTGTATTTCTATTAACTCAATTAAGAGTAATTGCATTAATAACAGATAAGCGTCCAATAACTTTATACCCTAAAAAATCCCTGCATCAAAGATTTATAGCTTTTGTTCATTATGGCTTTTATGTAGTAATAATTTGGATGTGTATTTCGGGTATTTTGTCACTGTTTTTAGAAGGCATATATCCAGCTTTAATCAGTAGTGATTTTTCAGAACTACCTGAGATTAGCAAAGATGGTTTTCACCCAATTATGCTTTCACATCACATTGTAGCAAAGTTCGTTTTTCTTCTTTTAATTTTTCATGTTCTCGGATTTTTAATCCATTTAGTTAGAAAACAAGAAAACACATTAAAACGGATTTGGTTTAATTAAAAATTAAAATTATGAAAATAACAGAAATAAATAATGTTGAGTCTACATTAGACGTATTGCACAATGACGCAAAAAAAGACTTTATGCGTATTGGAAGAGGGATCATCAAATCTGTCTTTCGGCCAATGGAACCTAAAGATTTTGAACATGCATATCTTCCTATTTCTAAAGAACAAGGAAAAGATTTAAGACAAATAATTGTCGATAACGATTGTAAATCAATAGTTGAGTTTGGAACTTCTTTCGGGATTTCAACGATCTATCTAACTGATGCTGCACGTCAAACTAATGGAAAAGTAATAACTACAGAATTGTTAGAAAATAAAGCTAAGACAGCGATGCAAAATATTGAAGATGCTGGATTGACTAATTATGTAGATTTAAGAATAGGTGACGCCATGGAAACTTTGAGTAAACTTTCTGAATCAATCGATTTTCTATTTCTAGATGGCTGGAAAGATCTGTATCTACCACTTTTTAAGCTATTAGAGCCTCATTTTCATACAGGAACATTAATATACGCTGATAATATGGATATGTCTGGAACTCAAAATTATGCAGAGTACGTCCTAGGAAAAGAAAATACATATGAAACAAAATCCATTCATAATGGAAAAGCTTATTTAAGTAAATATTTATAACCATTAAAACTATACAAAATGAAAACCAAAAATGTAATCGGAATGCTAACTATGTTAATCGCTTTAGTGAGCTGTTCCAAAGAAAAAACAGTTTTTGAAGTCACAACTTTCAAAACGAAACCTACTGTTAGCGCATCAGTTTTTAACAAATTAGATGCTGAAGTAGAAGACAATTTTACGCAAAATCAACCTGGTTTTATTAAGCGACAGAGTGGTGTGAATGAGGAAGGCGACTATGTGGTTTTAGTGTATTGGGATAGTCATGAAAACGCAAAAGCTTCAATGAAGAAATTTATGTCTGATACCTCTGTAGCAGATTATGCAACAATGATTGACGGCTCAACAATGAGTATGTCTCGTTATTCTATCACTGATGATTTTAATGCTAATAATAGCGAATTTATAGAAGTCATGGTATTTAAAACTAAATCTGATATTGACATAAATACATTTAATAAAACTAATAAACGTGTTGAAAAAGGATTTACAGCAAAACAACTAGGATTTGAACAACGAATCACTGGAGTTAATGAAAATGGAGAACAAATCGTCGCTGTATATTGGGATACTAAAACCAATTCAAATGCAGCCTTACAACCGTTTATGGATGCAGAAATTTCTAAGAAATTTATGGGAATGATGGATCAATCTTCAATAAAAATGGGACGTTACCAAACACTTAACTCAATAAAAAACAGTAATAAAATGGAATTATCAAACAAAGACAAAGTAGTCGCATTATTAAATAGTTTTAACACAGGAGATCAGACACCAATTTCTTATATCAACCCTAAAAAGTATATCCAACATAATTTAGATGTTGCAGATGGTTTGGCAGGTTTTGGAGAAGTAATGCATCATGCTCCAGAAGGTGGATTTAAAGCAAATGTAATAAGGGCATTTGAAGATGGAGATTATGTGTTTACACACACTGAGTATGATTTCTTTGGACCAAAAGCAGGATTTGATGTGTTTAGGTTTGAAGACGGACTAATCGTTGAACATTGGGATAACTTATTAGAAGTTCAGAAGCTAAACCCTAGTGGAAGAACTCAATTTGATGGTGCTACAGAAATCAATGATTTAGACAAAACTGAAGCTAACAAAACCGCAGTTACAGATTTCATTGAAAAAGTACTACTAGGTCATGAAATGGACAAATTAACTAGCTATATCAATCCTGAAAAATATATCCAGCATAATCCTGCAGTAGCTGACGGATTAGAAGGTTTTGGAGCAGCCATGAAATATTTTGCAGATAATGGATTGGTAATGGAATATACTAAACTTCATAAAGTACTTGGACAAGGAAACTTTGTACTGGCAATGAGTGAAGGCAAATTTGGAAAAGGAGACCATACAGCGTTCTATGATTTATTTAGATTAGAAAATGGCCTTATAGTTGAACATTGGGATGTTATTTCTACTATTCCTGCAAAAGAAGATTGGAAAAACACGAATGGTAAGTTCTAATTCAAAAAAAGATAGATTTAATGTTAGGTAATAGTTTAAAAAATTGAAAATAGCAATTTATCTATCTTAAACAGACTGCTCATTTGGGCAGTCTGTTTTTATTAGTTTTCCAACCATTCATTCCGCAAATCATCACTAATTTTACCAGTACCATCATGTGTCCAGCCTGGAGGTTTTATTAGATAAAGGAATCGATTCTTTAAAGATTTGCGTCCAGAAAAAGCATCTTTGAACATATAAAACCATTCAATAAATGCAATTTTAATTGGATTGTAAGTGTGGATGTTCTTAACTAATCCATAGACCACCTTTTCTTCTTTTAATTCTGGTTGAAAGGTTCCGAAGAATTTATCCCAAATAATTAATATACCAGCATGATTTCTGTCTAAGTATAAAGGATTACTTCCATGATGTACGCGATGATGTGATGGTGTGTTAAAAACAGCTTCAAACCAGCGTGGTAATTTTTCAATAGCTTCGGTATGAATCCAAAACTGATATAATAAACTAATTGACATTTGGAGCATAATCATTGCTGGATGAAATCCTAACAATGGCAACCATAGCCAAAAGATAAACGTATAAAATCCACCAGACCAGGTCTGACGTAATGCTGTACTTAAATTATAATGCTGAGACGAATGATGCACAACATGTGAAGCCCAAAATATGCGACATTCATGAGATATGCGATGAAACCAATAATAGGCAAAATCATCAGCAAAGAAAATCAGAACAAAACTCCACCATGTAATAGGAATTGTTAATAATCTGAAGTTTTCATATATATAAGCGAATACTATTAATACTAAAGCTTTACTAAAAAAGCCCAAGAATACATTTCCTAAGCCCATTGCTATCGAAGACAATGCATCTTTAGATTCGTATGTCTTGATACCTTGTCTAACAGTAACAAAGAATTCTAGAAGCATTGCTAGTATAAAAAAAGGAATGGCAAATAAAATGATATTTGGAAAATTAGGATCTTGCATTTATGACTTCAATTTATACGAAAGTACAAAATCCCCAAAAATCTCTATTTTTGCAAATAAAAAATCATAATATGAAATTTAAATTCTTATTGATTATTTCTATATTATTCATTTCAAATTCATTTGCTCAAGTTGAATCTGGTAAAACAGGAGCATGGTATATGTATTTCTTTAACCATCAATTTAAAGAGAGTCAATTCGGAATCCAAGGTGATATACAGTATCGAAATTGGAATTTAGGCGGAGATTTAGAGCAGCTTTTACTTCGAGCTGGTGTTACCTATACACCCAAAAATTCAAAAGTATTATTGACATTTGGTTATGGAAATATTACGTCTGGAGAATTTGGTCATGGTAATGCAACTTCGGGTGAGAGTAGAGTTTATCAAGAAGCTTTGATTCCTCAAAAATTAGGTAATAGACTTTATTTTACGCATCGCTTTAGGTATGAACAGCGCTTTGTTGAAAATCAAGATTTTAGAACTCGATATCGCTATAATTTATTTTTAAACATACCATTTAATAAATCTGCTTTAGAAAAAGATGCTTTTTATGCAGCTTTGTATAATGAGTTATTTGTTAACGGACAAAAAAATATTGGAGATGGAAGAGAAGTTGAATTCTTTGATCGTAACAGAACCTATATAGGAATTGGCTATGTTTTAAGGAAAGGAATGCGTTTTCAGTTAGGTTGGTTGAATCAGAAAACCGATGCAATTGGAAAAGCGCAATTACAACTTAGTTTTCATCATAAATTCTAAGTTAAATTCATTTAATGACAGCTACATTCAAACAATACATTCTTAACTTTAAGCAAGCTAGTGGCACTTCACGTGGAATTCTAAAAACAAAAGAGACTTGGTTTATTATTATAAAAGATGATGATAAAACTGGTATTGGTGAATGTGGTTTGTTTAGAGGTTTAAGTAGTGATGATAGACCTGATTATGAAGAAAAATTACAATGGGCCTGCAACAATATTCAGCTAGGTTTAGATGAACTTTTAGATAGATTAGTGGAATATCCCAGTATTCAATTTGGTTTAGAGCAAGCGTTTAAATCATTTGAAAGTACATCTCGTTTTGAATTATTTCCTTCAGAATTTACTAGAGAACAAAGTCCAATTCCGATAAATGGATTGATATGGATGGGTACTGAAGCTTTTATGAAAGCTCAAATTATAGAGAAGCTCAATTTAGGTTTTAATTGTATCAAAATGAAAATAGGTGCGATAGATTTCAAAACAGAATTAGCACTTATAAAATCGATTAGACAAGAATTTTCTTCAAGCGATATTGAATTGAGAGTCGATGCAAATGGTGCATTTTCTCCTTCCGAGGCATTAGAAAAATTAAAGCGCTTATCTGATTTCGAATTGCATTCCATAGAACAACCTATAAAACAAGGTCAATTTGAAGCTATGGCTGAGCTTTGTGAACATACACCTTTGGCTATTGCTTTAGATGAAGAATTAATAGGAGTGCATCATGTAACAAAGCAGCAGGAATTACTACAAATGATTAATCCGCAATACATTATTTTAAAGCCTAGCTTAGTAGGAGGATGGAGCGGAAGTCAACATTGGATTGATATTGCTGAGGATAATGAAATTGGATGGTGGATTACGAGTGCACTTGAAAGCAATGTCGGTTTAAATGCCATAGCGCAATGGACTTATACGCTTAAAAGTAAGCTACCACAAGGATTAGGAACAGGAAGTTTATTTACAAATAACTTTGAAAGTCCGTTACAAGTTAAAAATGGTACATTGCGCTACCGAACACATACAGATTGGAATTTAACCAATCTTAAATAATATTATAAAATAGAAATATGTTTATTAAACAAGCATTTAAAGTAGAACATGATTTTTGGAGATATCTAATTGGATCTGTAGTAATTCTTATAGCTGCTTTAATTGGACAAATGCCTCTTTTATTAGCTATAATAGTTAAAGGAATGCAAAATGGTGGCTCTGGACTTGACAGTATAACTGAGGAATCGATGTATACTATGTTGGATTCAAATTTATTTCTATTCCTCATGTTAGTCTCATTTTTAGTGGCATTTGTAGGGTTGTTTTTTGTAGCAAAATTTATCCATAAGCAAACGATGACTTCAATTGCAACGTCGAGGCCAAGACTTGATTGGAAACGTATTTGGTTTGCATTTGTTTTTTGGGGAGTGCTTTCATCAGGTATGGTTTTATTAGACTATTTTTATTTATCTCCAGAAAACTATGAATTCAATTTTGAATGGAAACGTTTCGCTATACTAGCTGTTATTGCAGTTTCATTAATCCCAATTCAAACTAGCTTAGAAGAATATTTATTTAGAGGTTACTTAATGCAAGGTTTTGGAACAGTAACAAAGGATAAGTATTTCCCATTTGCGTTTATATATTCAATACTATTCATTCCATTTTTTGTAGTATTAAATATTATTAATGATTTAAATCTTTTATCAAATTTATTTTTAGGCACAGCTGCTATACTTTTTGGAGTTTTAGTTTTTCAATTGTTGAAGAAATTTAGCTTTTTTGAATCTAAAACAAATGATAGCTTAAGGTCTGTTTGTAAAAGAAATTGGACACCTATTCTTATTACATCTATAATATTTGGAGGTCTTCATATTGCAAATCCTGAAGTAGGTAAACTAGGTTATTCAATAATGATTTTTTATATAGGAACAGGATTGTTTTGGGGAATTATGACAATTATGGATGAAGGAATGGAATTGGCTTTAGGTTTTCATGCTGCAAACAATTTATTCACAGCTTTATTAGTCACAACCGATTGGACGGTTTTTCAAACACATTCTATTTTAAAGGATATATCAGAGCCTGAATTGGGTATGAGTGATTTGATTGTTCCAGTTTTTATTATGTACCCTATATTACTATTTATTTTATCTAAAAAATACAAATGGACCAACTGGAAAGATAAACTCTTTGGAGCTATTGAAGAGTCTCCTAAAGAAGATTATAAGATTGTTGAATAACAAAAAGCGACTTAAATTAGTCGCTTTTTTGTTATTACTTTACTGTCATTTCGAGCGTAGCCGAGAAATCTCTGCTACATTAAAATTTGAATTATTCTGTCGTTTTAAATAACATGGCAGCTTTATTAAAATCGGAAGCTGCATTAATCACTTCTCTAAACTCTTCGTACTTGTTTAAGTCAAATTCATGAGTTTTATAGAACTCTTCTATTGTGATGATGATTTTATTGTTTTCACGCTTGTAATTAGATTCAAACTTTGCTGTTACTTTTCCGTTGCTCGCTACATAGCGTTTATCAATTATTAATGATTCTAGGCCTTCTACTGAATATCCTTCAGGAATATTTACAATGATTTCATAATTATAACGATTAGGATAAATCATCTCAATAGGATTGATACGTTCAGTTTCTTGATACAGTTCACTTTGAGTTCCGATAACTAATCCTATTTGAAAAATATAACTATCACCTGCATCTTCTAATAACATTTCAGAAGAGATTGTTGTTTTAACCTTGAATGGAAGGTTATATTCTAATAAATTCATATCATCATTAGAAGTTTCGTAGCTTAAAATCTCTTTATCTTCAATACCAGATCCTGTTAAATAATCTTTATATTCAATAAGTCCTTGTTCTGTTGAAAGATTTAAAACAGCTCTACTAGTTTCGCCCCAATGGCCATAATAATCCTGATCTTGCTCAATTTTTACACTTTCAAAATCATTATTAAAAGTGATATTCATATCTCTTCTAATTCGACTATAATCGGGATCTTCTTGTATTATTTTTGAAAAATAATGTTTGAAATCAGAATCGATAAACAGGCCATAATTTCCTAAAATATTAAAAGGAGCTTCACCAATTCTAGCTTCAAAACGATCTGGAGCAATGTATTTTCTTTCAGAAGGAATATAGATTAAGAAGTCACGAAGCATTCCTGGAACAAAAAATTCAGGATCAAATTTTGCTAAAAATCGATTTGCAGAAATAACGATTTCAAATTCGATATCTAAAGCTTTTAAATATTGACCATATACTTTTAAGATTCCATAATCACTAGCTGATCGATTCGTTAGAATATAATTTAAATCTGATAATTCTTGGTTGTTATTCTTTACGATGGTATAATTCGATTTGATAAAGATATCAATAAGAGCTGCTTTTTTAAATGTGGTTAAATCTGTTTTGCCTTCAACGATACTATTGACGTCTTCTTTTGCTTGACTAACAATAGTTTCAGGGAAAAACTGTCGACCAACATTATTAGATACATTAGTCCAAAACATATTTTGAGTAATATTTTGTCCTTCAGGAAAACACTGATAAACAACGGAAATATTATTTGCTTTAGGTGTTGCATATTCTTCTTCAACCATTGCAGGAATGTCCTTTATGGTTAATAGTTGTGCGTTATTATCATTAATTTTTATAGCTTCAAAAGTTTCATCCGTTCTGTAAGCCTTTACATTAGATTGAAGATCTCCAGTGATAAATAAAAATTGGGCTTCTTTTATCTTGTAATCAGTCTGTATGGTTTCCGAACCATAGATGTCATAAGCACGTTCTACTGTATAAAGCACTTCAATTTCTGAGTTCATCTCAGCACCTTCAATCGCAAAAATCTTAAAATCACCATATTCTTCAACATTACTAACGTCTTTAATATTCTCTTCGTTTAGCAGTACCACTTTTCCCTTCGGACTAATAGTTCTTGCTTTTACATTAACAAGTTGTTTTACATCATACATTGGTATGTAAACCGTATTATGTTGAGCTATACCTTGATCATCATTTACACGAACAATAGTATGTTTTGTCTCGTAAAGTCTTGGCTCTTGTGAGTTTTCTTCTGCATCAAATTCAACGATAACTTTTTCTAAAATAGCAACTGAAGATTCTTTCTTTTCTTCATTAGTTAGTTTGTGAAGTTTAGGCTTCTTTTTCCAATCGTATGTTGTGTAATACTGGGCGAATCCAGTTGTAGTTGTAAGTAATAAGGCTATAAATGCAATCTTCTTTATCATTATTTTTGTTCTAATATTATACTTTTTTTGTAGGCTTTTAATAAACGTTTTATAAAAAGATTCCAGTTCTCGAAATCATTTTTTTTCACACTTAAAGTTTTAACATATATAGATTTTGTTTGTGTGATGACATCACCTTTTGTCTCATAACTAATTTTGAATCCGTATTCATCGAGTTCATAAGACAATTCATCAGGAATATAACTCGCTTTGTAACCTTCAGGAATTTGAAAATTAGTGGTAAAGTGTTTTTCAAATTGATAATCTATTTTTTTACTATATTTTCTACCTTCAGTCTCAATATCACTTTTTGATAGCGTACGATCTATGTTTAAATTGATATAAATTTTATTACCAATATTTCTGATATAGCTATCAATATCTAAGTCGTATTCTAATATTAAGGGAGTACTCTTATTATCAAAATTGGTTTTAGTGATATTCGTGTAATTGGTTTTATTGTTCCCAAGCGCTAAGGTCGTATTGAGATATTCTTCGTCAGTCTTGCTGTCTTTTTTATATATATAATCTGAAATAAACTCTACTTTATCGTACCCTTTTAATTCACGCTTTTCAGATACTTTTACAGTACCATTTTCTATTCTCATGTTAGTTGAAATGTTTGAAACACTTTGATTGGCTTTTTGAATAGGTACTTTGATGATTTTAAAATTCTTATTATCAATTCCCATTAATGCTTCTTTAGTTTGAATGAAAGCACTAGGCATCCCAAAAGGGACATAACTATCGGTAGCATCTAAGAAAATAGTATCATTTTCAATAATGGCAGTTGTAATCATATGGTCATCTACAGAAGTTGTTGGTACTTTGTAGTAGGAGTAAGGTTTGTTTCTAGAACCAATCCAAGTTCTGTAAGCTTCAATGTCGACATGATTTAGCATTTCATACAATAAGTTCGACATGGCTTTACAATCACCATAACGAGTTTCACATGTAGATGCTGCTCCTGTAGGAATAAAACCACCATAACCGTCACCAAAAGCGATATAATTTATATTGTTTTGAACCCATTCAAAAATAGCTCTTGCTTTATCTTTTTTTGAATTTAATCCACTTGTAATCTCATCTGTTATTTGCTGTACTCTTTCTAAATCTTTAGTGTCTACTTGCTCAATTAAACTCACATACCAAGAATATAGATCAGATAAACCATTTAAGACATTCACTTTTTTGTCTGGTGTTTCGTAGCTTTTGATATACAAAAGCATATGTGGTAGGTAATACATTGCAGACTCACTATCGTCTTCACCTTCAAATCCTTCGGTATTGTATGCATTCCATGTATAAATATTACTAGTTTTAGTTTCTTCTTTTTTAAATTGAAGCTCAATAGCATCTGTATTGAATTCTACATAACCTATTTCTACATTTTTGGGAAATTCTACTGATAATTGAGCGCTTTTTGTTGGCACATGAATAGCAAAGTTAAAACCACCTAAAAAGCGTGGTTCCTTAATAATTCTCTTGTAACTTAAATTAGTTTCAGCATCTTTTGCAACAGCAGGGAAAATGAAGCTTTTAAACTCATCATCACTATAAAAAACCATATTATCAAACTCTCGTTTGGTTTCTATATAATCCACATCTATTTTTTTATCAGTAGATGGTATATAAGTATATGCTTCTATATCCATAATTTCTGAAAAACCACTGTAATGAATAGATTCGTTTGCGTAGTAAAGATTTTTCGAACTTATAAATTTTCCTTGTTCCGTTATGTTTTGGACAATATTAAATTTGTCATTATCAAGGTCAATTTTTATGTGTTCGTGTCGTTTAAGATAAATGTAATCTTCATCTGAAAAATCTTGTGACCAAGCTAAAAAAGGTACAAGTAAGAAAAAGAAAAAATATTTAGGCATTGTTTAGGCTTTTAGTTCAAATATAGACTATTTATAGTTAACTTAGTTGTGTTAAACTTAGTATATAATTACTTATCTAATATCATACCAAAATGACTCCGACATTTGATAAAATTCACTTAAAATTTAAGTTAAATGGGACTTCTTTTAATCATAATGAACTAAAAGAAGTTGCTTATAGCCTGGTGAAAGAAGGTGAGCCATTCGAAAAAACAGCAGGAAATTTTCTATTAGATTGGTTAGATAATAAAGATTATGTTCTAGTAAAAACTTCTGGGACTACAGGTTTACCTAAAACGATTAAACTTGAAAAAAAAGCCATGGTAAATTCTGCAATTATGACAGGTGATTATTTTGGAATAAAGCCTGGTGATAAAGCATTACATTGTTTGCCAAGCCGATATATTTCTGGTAAAATGATGTTAGTAAGAGCAATGATTCTAGGTTTAGAACTAGACATGATAGCTCCAAGGTTGCATCCAGGATACGATGATAGAAAACCATATGATTTTGCAGCAATGATTCCGTTACAGCTTAAAAACTCTATACATAGATTAGAAAATATTAAAACATTAATTGTTGGTGGTGCAAAAGTGTCACAACCATTGATTAATAAACTACACGATTTGAAGGTGAATGTATATGAAACCTTCGGAATGACTGAAACCATAAGTCATATTGCGGTTAAAAAACTAAATCATTGTCATTCCAATATTAGTGGTTTTGAAACGCTTCCAAACATCAGTATTTCTGTTAATGACAACAATTGTTTAGTTATTAAAGCTCCCAAATTGTGCAGTGATACCATCATTACTAAAGATGTTATTGATTTAATTGCTGAAAACCAATTCGAAATTATTGGTCGTTATGATAATATGATTAATACTGGAGGCGTCAAAGTATTTCCAGAGTTGATAGAATTAAAACTTCAAGGATTAATGGAATCTCGCTTTTTTGTGGCATCGGAAAGTGATAATGATTTTGGAGAAAAAATAATTCTAGTCGTTGAAAGTGAAGACACCAATTTAAATAAGGATATCTTTTCACAATTAGACAAGCATGAAATTCCAAAAGCGATTTATAATATTCCAAAATTCTTTATAACGGAAACAGGAAAACTTCAAAGAAAAAAAATATTAGATAGTATTTTGAGCTCAATTACTCATTGAAAGTCAGATTTCACTCATTACTTGTTTTTATCATAAATGTTTGGTTGTAGGTTTATTATGAATTTAAAACCAATACAAATGAAACATTTAGCTATTACATTATTAATTGTCTTGTTCACAAACGTTGTTGTGTCTCAAGATATTAAAATCGAAACTGAATCTGTAACCATTGATAACCTGATTTCTTTTATTGTTGATAACATTGGATCTAAAGAAGAAGATTCTGAAGTTGACACTTCGCACTTAACATTTCTCATCCAAACTTCAAAATCAGGTATAAGTACTGAGGACAAAGTAATTTTAAAACAAGCTTTTAAATTATTATCAAACAGACTTACTAATGAAGATGATATTTCTATTTTAACGTATTCAGGATTTAACGGAACAGCATTATCGAAAACATCACCAAAGGATCAAAAATCTATTGCTTATACATTAGAACACATAAAATCTTCTGTAAAAGAATTTCAAAAAAACGGTATTGAACATGCATATACTTTTGCAGAAACGCATTATGAAGAAGATGCAAACAATACAATTATAATGGTTCGAAATCCAAAAGCAATTCATAGAACTGAAGTTTCAGTAACAAGTCATGACACACTAAAAAAGAAAAATAACGTAGCCTTAATAACTGCTATAGCACTATTACCTGAGTTGATTTCTGTGATAAAGGACTAGTTTAGACCTGTAAAATTCCCATGTTAAATGGTTTTTCAATAGGAGCGTGGTTAGCAGCTTCAATTCCCATGCTAATCCACGTTCTGGTGTCTAAAGGATTAATAACACCATCAGTCCAAATACGAGCAGCAGCATAATATGGAGATACTTGGTTGTCGTATCTGTTTTTGATTTTATCAAATAACTCTTTTTCTTTTTCCTCAGTGATTTTCTCACCTTTTTTAAGAAGCGAAGCTTTTTCGATTTGTAATAATACTTTAGCTGCAGAATTCCCGCTCATCACAGCAAGTTCAGCACTTGGCCAAGCAGCAATTAATCTAGGATCATAAGCTTTTCCACACATGGCATAGTTTCCTGCACCATAACTATTACCAATAACAATCGTAAATTTTGGTACAACAGAATTACTTACAGCATTTACCATTTTCGCACCATCTTTAATAATTCCACCATGTTCAGATTTACTTCCAACCATAAAACCAGTAACATCTTGTAAAAACACCAATGGAATTTTCTTCTGATTACAATTTGCTATAAAACGAGTAGCTTTATCTGCACTGTCATTATAGATTACACCACCAAATTGCATTTCTCCTTTTTTAGTCTTCACTAATTTACGCTGGTTTGCAACAATTCCAACAGCCCAACCATCAATTCTGGCATAAGCTGTAATAATTGTTTGTCCGAAGCCTTCCTTATATTCATCAAACTCACTATTATCAACCAAGCGTTTGATAATTTCCTTCATATCATACTGATCGGCTCTAGACTTCGGAAGAATTCCGAATATATCATCAGGATTCTCTTTTGGTTTCTTAGCTGTAACTTTATTAAATCCAGCTTTATCATAATCACCAATCTTATCCATCAAACGTTGAATCGTTTCTAACGCGTCTTTATCATCTTTTGCTTTATAATCGGTAACTCCAGAAATTTCACAGTGTGTTGTTGCTCCTCCTAAAGTTTCATTATCGATGGTTTCACCAATAGCTGCTTTAACTAAATAGCTTCCAGCAAGGAATATACTCCCTGTTTTATCAACAATTAATGCCTCATCACTCATAATGGGTAGATAAGCACCTCCAGCAACACAACTTCCCATGACAGCAGCAATTTGAGTAATTCCCATACTACTCATTATGGCATTATTTCTAAAAATGCGTCCGAAATGTTCTTTATCAGGAAAAATCTCATCTTGCATTGGAAGATATACACCAGCAGAATCTACTAAATAAATAATTGGCAATTTGTTTTCAATAGCAATTTCCTGAGCACGCAAATTTTTCTTTCCAGTAATAGGAAACCAAGCTCCAGCTTTAACAGTCGCATCATTAGCAACAACAATACACTGCTTTCCTTTTACATAGCCCATTTTAATAACAACACCACCAGAAGGACATCCACCGTGCTCTTGATACATGTCTTCTCCTGCAAAAGCGCCAATCTCTATTGACGGTTTTTTGCTATCTAAAAGGTAATCTACACGTTCTCTAGCTGTCATCTTTCCCTTAGAATGATGCTTTTCAATACGTTTTTCGCCTCCACCAAGTTTGACTTTAGCTAAGCGCTTTTTTAAATCTGAAAGAAGTAATTTATTGTGATCTTCGTTTTTGTTGAAGTTGATATCCATAGTAGTAATTTAATTCTCTACGAATTTACAAAACCATTAACGGATTAGAAAGTGAATATTTTGTTAATTAATTAACACGGAATTAATTTCCTAGGAATATATTAATTTTTTATTGTATATTTGTACTTTAATATATTTAAAACATCAAAACAATGAAACGTAATAAAATTATATTTTATGTATCTACAGGATTACTAACATTATTAATGTTATTTTCTGTGAGTATGTATTTCTTTAATCACCAAGAGGTATCTGTCATGTTTAGCAATTTTGGCTATCCTACATATATTATTTATCCTTATGCCGTTGCTAAATTGCTTGGGTTAATAGCGATTTGGAATCCAAATTTTAAAACGATTAAAGAGTGGGCTTACGCTGGCTTCTTTTTTGCTTTTATTCTCGCTTTTTTTGCACATTATATGATTGGAGATGGAGAACAAACAGGAGCTTTAATCGCATTAATTCTTTTAATAACATCATATATATTTAACAAAAAAACTAACAAACAATAACAATGAAAAAAATAATAGCATTCGCAGGAAGTAACAGCAAGGATTCAATTAATTTGCAATTAGCTGTTTACGCATCATCATTAACAGAAAATACAAAAGTGACAGTTCTAGATCTTAATGATTTTGAATTACCGCTTTATGGAATAGATTATGAAATAGAGCATGGAATTCCTGATAATGCTCATAAATTTCTAGAGCACATTAAATCTTCAGATGGCATAGTTTTATCACTTGCAGAACACAATGGTGCTTATGCAACGGTCTTTAAAAATATTTTTGACTGGATGTCAAGAATAGATGGGAAATTGTGGAGTGAAAAACCAATGCTATTAATGGCAACTTCTCCAGGAGGAAGAGGAGGAGCAACAGCTCTAGAAATTGCTAAAGGTCGTTTTCCTTATATGGGAGGAAATATTGTAGCGGAATATTCTTTACCATCATTTGGAACTAATTTTCAAGATGGAAGAATTATAGATAATGAATTAAATAATCAATTGTTAGCTCAAGTAAAGCAATTGCAAAACAATTTATAAATCTATATTATGGGGGATTTAGCAAAAGATATCAATTCGAAATTTGAAAATAATAGAGTTAAGGCAATGCTTAATATTATTTATACTGCAAATTGGATAACAAGCTGTCAGAATGAATTTTTTAAAGATTATGGAATTTCTCCTCAGCAATACAATATATTAAGAATATTAAAAGGAGCGGAAGAGGCTTTAAAAGTTCAAACGATTAAAGATAGAATGCTAGAACGTTCGCCTAATGCTACGCGATTAATGGATAAGCTTTGCTCCAAAAATTTAATAGATCGTTTTCCATCAGAACACGATAGACGTGTAGTGAAGATTGCTATTACTGAAGAAGGACTTGATTTATTAGAATCCATACCGATGGATTTTAATAAAAACCTTTTAAAAAACTTAAATGAGAAAGAAGCAGAACAATTGAGTGATTTATTAGATAAAATGCGCTAAATTTTATAGTACATATTAACAAAAAAAAAGAGCTTTGCTTTTTTTTAACTAAATATTTTCCATGGAAAATATTACAATAACAAATAACATGAAACTAAATACCATAAAAAGAGCAGGACGAAGTCACTTTGTTGATATGGGACCAATTCGACTAAGACAACCATTCCCAACACAACATATCGAAATGATTGATCCTTTCGTCTTATTACACCACTATGGACCTTATGATATTTCAGAAACAAATAATCCTTTTGATTTAGGGCCACATCCACACAGAGGTTTTGAACCCATAACTTTTTTAGTACAAGGAGAACAGCTTCATAGAGATTCTCTTGGTAATGAAAGTATCGTAAAAGCTGGAGATGTGCAATGGACGACTGCAGGCAGAGGGATTATTCATGCTGAAGGTCCAACAAAAGCTTTAGTTAAAAAAGGAGGAACTATTGAAGGCATTCAATTATGGTTAAATCTGCCATCAGATAAAAAAATGATTGAAGCAAATTACCAACACGCAAAATATGAAAGTTTTAATGTTATAACTTCTGAAGATGGTAAAATCGAAACAAGGATTATTGCTGGTGAATTAGAAAGTCAATTTGGTAGAATTGCGACACAGACTTCAGTAAATGCTTTTATGGTTGATGCTAAGGCAGGAGGTGAACAGTTTATTTCGTATTCAAATGCTCATCAAGGATTGGTATATCTTCTTAATGGGAAAGTAACTATTAATGATGTTGAAGCTTTAGAACTAGATAAAAATCAGTTAATGGAGTTTAATCAAGATGGTGAAGGTTTTAAAATTAAGGCTGAAGCTGATAGTAAATTATTATTCCTTTCTGGTGAACCAATTGATGAGTCAGTAGCAACTTACGGACCTTATGTAATGAATTCGCAAACAGAATTGTTGGAGGCTATGAGAGATTACCAAATGGGTAAAATGGGATTTCTTCCAACGAATTAAATACAAAAAGTAACAATTATGAAAACAATAATTCACAAATCAAATACAAGAGGTTTTGCTAATCATGGATGGTTAAAATCATATCATACATTTAGCTTTGCTAGTTATCAAAATTCTGAGCGAATAAATTTCGGAGCATTACGTGTGTTAAATGACGATACAGTAAAACCTAAAATGGGCTTTGGAACACATCCACATCAAAACATGGAGATTATTTCAATACCATTAAAAGGGGCTTTATCTCATAAAGATAGTATGGGAAATAAACGTGCTATTGAAGTTGGAGAAGTTCAAGTAATGAGTGCTGGTACAGGTTTAACACATTCTGAATTTAACGATAGCAAGACAGATGAAGTTAATTTTTTACAGCTTTGGATTACTCCAGAAGAAATGAATGTAGAACCTAATTATGAGCAACGAAGTTTTCAGATACAAGAAAATAAAAATGAATTGCATACCATTGTAGCTCCTAAAGGTAAGTTAGAAGGCAATGCCTTACCAATTAATCAGCAAGCTTATATTTATAGAACAAAATTAAATTCAGAGAACGCTATAGATTTAAGTGTAAAATCTAAAAATAACGGTTTTTACATCTTTGTAATTAGTGGAGAAATTGAAGTTGTAAATACAATGTTAAGTACTAGAGACGCTATTGGTATTTCTGAAATTGATCATATAGAAATTAAAGCAAATCAGAATTCAGAATTGATAATCATTGAAGTTCCAATGTTATAATTTATTTATAATGCATAATAAAAAAGCATCTTATTGGGATGCTTTTTTTTGGTTTAAAATCACGATATTTGTTTTTAACTAACGAAAAAATTAAGAATTACTAAATATGGCAATGAATAAAAATACAGTGTTAGCTTGGGCTACCACAATCATGATAATAGTAGGATTAGGTTTAATAGCATTAGGAGCATTTCGATATGATGATGTTGCTGGTTGGGGATTTGCTTCTGTAGGTATTGGCTTTTTTGCTATCGCTTGGGTGTTTAATGCTTTAAAAGGTAGAGTGTAATGAGTGACGATAAACAAATAATTTTTTCAATGTCTGGTTTAACCAAGACATTTCAATCTGCAAATACACCTGTTCTAAAAAATATATACCTCAGTTTTTTCTATGGTGCAAAAATAGGAATCCTTGGTCTCAATGGTTCTGGTAAATCAACTTTGCTTAAGATTATTGCTGGAGTTGATAAGAATTACCAAGGAGATGTCATATTCAAACCTGGTTATACTGTTGGTTATCTAGAACAAGAACCTCAATTAGATGACGAAAAAACAGTCATGGAGATTGTTCGTGAAGGCGCAGCTGAAACTGTAGCGATTTTAGATGAATACAATAGTATTAATGATCAATTCGGATTAGAAGAAGTATATAGCAATCCTGATAAAATGGAAAAGCTAATGAATCGTCAGGCTGAACTTCAAGACCAAATAGATGCTGCTAATGCATGGGAATTAGATACCAAGTTAGAAATTGCTATGGATGCACTTCGTACTCCTGATGGCGATAAAAAAATTGGTGTATTATCTGGAGGAGAAAGACGTAGAGTAGCGCTTTGTCGCTTATTACTTCAGGAGCCTGATGTGTTATTATTAGATGAGCCAACCAACCACTTAGATGCAGAATCTGTACATTGGTTAGAGCATCATTTAGCACAATATAAAGGAACTGTGATTGCAGTAACTCACGATAGATATTTCTTAGACAATGTGGCTGGTTGGATTTTAGAACTCGATAGAGGAGAAGGGATTCCATGGAAAGGTAATTATTCATCATGGTTAGATCAAAAGTCTAAACGTATGGCACAGGAGAGTAAAACAGCTTCCAAACGTCAGAAAACCTTAGAACGAGAATTAGAATGGGTTCGTCAAGGTGCAAAAGGTCGCCAAACCAAACAAAAAGCACGTTTAAAGAATTATGATAAGTTAATGAGTCAAGATCAGAAACAACTTGATGAAAAACTTGAAATTTATATTCCTAATGGTCCTCGTTTAGGTACAAATGTTATTGAGTCAATAGGTGTTAGCAAAGGTTATGATGACAAACTACTCTATGAAGATTTAAATTTCAATCTACCTCAAGCAGGAATAGTTGGTGTTATTGGTCCAAATGGAGCAGGTAAAACAACAATATTTAGAATGATAATGGGAGAAGAGACTCCAGACAAAGGAGAATTTGTTGTTGGTGAAACTGCAAAAATCGCATATGTTGACCAGTCGCACTCAAATATTGATCCTGAAAAATCTATATGGCAAAACTTTAGTGATGAGCAAGAGTTAGTTATGATGGGTGGAAAGCAAGTAAATTCTAGAGCATATTTAAGTCGTTTTAATTTTTCTGGAAGCGAACAAAATAAAGCAGTTAAATTATTATCTGGTGGTGAAAGAAACCGTTTGCATTTAGCAATGACGCTCAAAGAGGAAGGTAATGTATTACTTTTAGATGAGCCAACTAATGACCTTGATGTCAATACATTAAGAGCATTAGAAGAAGGCTTAGAAAACTTTGCTGGTTGCGCAGTAGTAATTAGTCACGATAGATGGTTTTTAGATCGTATATGCACACACATATTAGCATTTGAAGGTGACAGTCAAGTGTATTTCTTTGAAGGTAGTTTTTCTGATTATGAAGAAAATAAAAAGAAGCGTTTAGGTGGAGATTTAATGCCTAAACGTATTAAATATAAAAAGTTAGTGAGATAAAAATCACAATCTATAATAATCAAAAAAAGCCAGTAAATTTATTACTGGCTTTTTTGTATGTGTGAATTAGATTATAATACTAATCGTATAAGTGTCCTTCGGTAAAATCTGTGTATTCTTTATCAACTTTGGATTTATATTTATTCTTATCCATTAATTTTCTGTTTTCAGCTTTAAGCTTATACATTTTTATAACAGCTATGCCTATAAAAATAGCGAATATTACTGCAGTTACAATCAGTACAATAGTGAGCTGAGTGGTGCTGACAAGGGAATATGACTTAATGAAGTTCGCTAACATGATTTTTAAGTTTAATTAGATTTGGATAATCAAATATACAATTTTAATCCATTTGCCAACTATTTAATTTTAAAAAAGTTACATTTTAACATTTACACTTCATCGGATTTTTAATACCATTCGTCTTGTGTTACAACTATAGTCTTATTTCTTTCATTTTTCAGATGATTGTTATTTTTTAGAGAATTAATTTAGAATCTTCACAAATCTTTTATTATGTCCTACTTTTTTGATGATAATTATTAAATTATTGTGTTTTGTAATTCATAATTATAGATCCTATTTGTAGAAATATGTAACAAATTATTCAAAATATCTACTGATATTTTAAGCATATTAAGTTTTTAAAATGATATTTTTTAACGAAATTGCTTATCCAAAACTTTGTTCAACTTAAAACACTACATAAAATATGTCTGATGATTTTGATTTACTAGAAACTAATACTAATGAAAAGAGTGAAAAAGTAGATGTCAATTGGGGAAAAGCCATAGACACTATGAAATCTAAATTGGCTCAAGAAGATGATCCAGAAAGTCGTCAGAAGATTTTAAATGCAACACTAGATGATGTTGTTCACATGGCTGAGCAAGATAGAAGTACACTTTTAGATGCTATTAAAGACTTGACAGATTATCAAGATGAAGTCGGAATTATTTTCGAAAAATTCTCTTCACTTAATCCAAATGAACAAAAGGTTATTGATGATGCTATCAAACGTCTTGAACGAGCAAAAGTTGAATTAGAAGATGCTGAAGCTAAACCTGATACCTGGTGGAATAACCTTTGGGGAAGAAAAAGTAAAATCAAAAAAGCCCAAGATAACCTCAATGAAGCACAAAAAATTCGTGATGCAGCAGATAACAAAGCTAAGGCGATGTTTCAAGAGCGTATAGAAAGCGCAGATATTCAAACCTTGTTAAGCGAATTAAGTTTTAAATCTCAGGCGGCTGTTACACGACTTAAAAATCGTGAAGTTGAAATTAAAGAAGTTGAAGACAAATTACAAACAGCTATTGTTGAGGCAACAAAAAATCATACAAAAGCATTAGAGAAGAAAAAAGAAGTAGAGGCTAAACTTGAAGAAAAGTACGCAGCCTTAAAACAAGCGCGACAAGCCCTTGAAGAAATTGTCGACAAACAATCAGCTGAGTATGCTCAAGCGATTGGTGATGTTACGACTCTAGAGCAAAAAGTTGAGGAATTAGAAGGTCTTAAAAATGCCTACACTACTTTAGCAGCATCTAAAGATAGTTTCGTTCACAAGCATAATTTAACAATTAAAGTATTAACATCATTACGTAGTAACTTGCAAACGCATCGTGCTAAATTAAAAAGTGACACCGAAGAACGTCTTAAATATTATGATGGTTATGTTGTGGCTTTAAAGGCAAGAACAGATCAAGAATTTGCGGCTATTCTTGAACATTTAGGAGTGAAAACAGATGAGCACATTGGAGAAACACTTGCATCTATGCACACAGCAAGTGCTAAAGCACGTCAGGAAATGATGGATAATATTCCAGTTCATGAAAAAGTAATGCAAGGTGTTTACAGTAGTTATGCTGAGGCCTTACAAGAAATTAGAGCTAAAGATGTTGACATTCAAAAGAATTTCGCTGAGCGTTATGGTATCGATATGAAAGAGATTTTTGAAGATTACTATAAAGCAGATCCCAATAAACCTTCTGGAGATGACGGAGATGCTAATGATACTCCAAAACCTGAAGGCGATAATGATGACTTATTGAGTTAATATATTGAGGGCGTTTCCCTCTGTTGCTAAGCTTCAGAGGGTCAGGCTTTCTTTACTCGCTCTCTTTGAGGAGCTCAAACAAGCCAATCAATCCTTAACGCATTCTTAAACCATTGCAATAATGAAAAACACTACTGTTTTTTCGATATTCATAATTTGCTTATCGTTAATCGCAATTCTATACATTCGTTCTTCAAACGATCATACAGATTGTACAGTAACTACAACAACAAAGGTTTCAGAAGACGGTTTAACTAAAGTAACAACAACTAAGCATAGTTGTCATGATAACCACAATTTATAGTGTAGTTTAAATGCTAAATAAATGATTGTAACTCCATTAGATTCCGCAGTTTTAGATTCTAAAGAACAATATATATTTTATCACAAGAAAGTAGATTTTGTGCTTAAAGAACTCATTGTAAGCGTTCAAAAAGAGAATTTATGTACGTCAAAAGAATTGGTATTCTTTAAGCAGTATTGCGATTTATTAATGTATTCAATTGAAGCCATGCGTGTTAAATACATGTATGATGAAGAAGACAATATGAAAGTCGATTTGACAGATTCTGGTTTTCCTAATTATCTAGAATTTAGATACCTCTTTAATGATTTATCATTGAGAGACAATTACATTTCAAAATTAAAAGATGTTAGTCAGCTTCAAGATGAATTTTTAGACCAATTACTTCGAAAAAAACAACCAGTTAGAAAAGACAAGCTATTTCAAGCGTCTTCTATTGTGTATTACACGTCAGTCGAACAGAAATACATCTTTAATCGATTTGTACAAGGAAAAATAATTGAAGCTCCAGAAAGTGCCTCAGCTCAATATATGACAAGCTGGAGTTTTTATGATGTTGCACATAATCGTCCGTTTATTTGTTATATGTATTTTGATTATGATGGTCGAAATATTGACAGTTATAAAAATGATATTTATGAGGTTTTAAAACACACAGCAGATCGTGATATGAATCTTGATACCATGGCTTACGGTATTGATAGAAAATTACCAGATGTAAAACCTAAACATATTAAACGCATAGATTTAGGTCCCTTTCATAATGTATTTGCAAAAGATGAAAATGAAATTACTCATATCATTTTAAAAAGTATCGCTTCAAAAGAAATTCCATTAGAGTCTTATGCTTTATCGCTTAGAATAGATGAAGTATTTTCAGGAAGTGAGTTCAAAGAAGGCGGCTATTTTAGTAAACAAACGCTACAAAAATGGAGTGATGTTATAAAGCAAAAATATGTGTTTGCGCCTCATCGTATTATTCAATTATTATATAATAAAGCACCAGAGGTAATGAACCTCTTGGCTAAACCACCAATAGAAGTAGCTAAATTAAAAATGAAATAAAAATATGGAACACAATTCAACATTTCCAATAAAACAAAATGAACTTGATATGCTTCGAGATGAAGCTACTTCCTATATTAAAAGTGTACAATGGGAGCAAGGTCAGCGCGCAAAAAACAAAGACAAAGATGCAAAAGATGAGTCCATTCTTTTGTATTTGTCTCGTGCTAAAGGAAATGGTGGAGCTGAAGCAACTTCAGTCTCTAAAACCATATTAGAACTTAAAAAACGCTTGCTACCAGAGTCTATTGCGATTCCAATTCATTTAAACCAAACACTTTATGCGGTTCAGGAAGGAATAACGCTTGGTATATGGATAAAAGATAGTTTTTATGACGCTTCCGGTTTATCAAGTTTATCCGAAAACAAATCGGCATTAGACAATTCTGGTAAACGCGAGTATGAAAGCAAAATGCAAACTGCTACTGCATTTATGTTATTTTCAACTGCGTATAAGATTTTACATGATTTACAAACGATTGCTTCTGATGATTTAAGTGTCATGAAGAATAAATTTGCAGGAATTCCAGAGGTGTCTTTAATGTCTCCTTTGAAAGGAATATCCTGTGCTTTATTTTATTATGACAAGTATTTAGGTCATCCTGAAATCGTGAAGACGGATAAAGATGTTGTTGATTTTACAGTTGTTTATTTTGAAGCACTTATCGCTGAAATTCAAATGCGAAAAAGCAGTTTAGAATACACTGAAACGATTACAGATAGAACCTACAAATTAGAAAACTCAGATTTTGCTGTTGCAGGTTGGGATAATGTATTTCAGGGTGCGGCTAAAAGTGTTGAGTTTAATAAAATTCAGTTTGAACAAATTGTTGGGAATAGAGATGCCAAGCATTTTGCACGACGTTTAACAGAGCGTATGCTAAGTTATGATTTTACGGCTAAGAAAAACCCGTTCCAAGAATTAGGTGGATTTATGCCTGTTTTTATGGGTTATGGAATTCCAGGTACTGGAAAAAGTATGTTAATTGCAGCTATCGCGACGCGACTTAAAGAACATTGCGATAATTTAGATATTCCATTGTTATTTCATCCAATGCCAGATACCTTAATTTCTACTTTTCAAGGTGGTTCTGCTGAAAAAATGGTGGAATGGATGAAACCCTTACAAGATCCTTCAAAGTTGATTTTCGCACCAATTGACGATGCTGAAAATAATTTACAAGAACGAACTGCCCAAGGTGTTTCTGCAGGTGTTAAAGAAGTGATTGGTGTCTTCCTTAGATATACAGAAGGTGCTTATGCTGTAAATTACGGAAACAGTTCTATAGGACTTTTTACTAATCTTCCAGAGATGTTAGATAAAGCGGTTATTTCTCGTGTTCAAGGTCGATTTAAAATTGATGGTGCTCGTACTGAACATGATTTCTTAGATCAAGATCATTTATGGTGGCGTAAATTTGATGATACGATGCCAGATTTCGTCAATATGCAAGGTCCTGAAAACTATAGTTATTTACAAGATCAAGGCTTAGCTAAAAATATGGGAGAAATCTTAAATGTGTCAGACAAACCAACTGATGAACGCGTTTTAGATGCTTATGATAAAATTGAAGGAAGTTTTAAAACGAATCAACATTTGTTTTATGCTAATTTGTATAAAGAAATTCAAAAGGTATTTCCGTTTTTCTCTTCTCGTGATGTAAGGAATATTCAAAGTGCAGTGTCATTACGTTTAACAGATTTTGATTTGGAAGAAGATTGGTTTGAAAACCCAGACCTATATTTCAAGAAAGATTATGATACCAAATTCAATATGCTTCAAGAATTGATGCGTGCTAATATGAAAGGTTTAGACTTTTCAGAGATACGTCGTCAAGAAGTTGTAAGATATTTAGATAATGTAGCAACTATAGCTGATACTGACTTTAAACGTAAAGTAGATGCGAGAGTAAATCAATTAAACATTGATCAGGAAGCTAGAGAACAATTTGGAAGAAACAGCTAGTCATTAAAATGCAAAAACTAAAAGCAGCAAATCTATATCGAAGTGAACTCATTCCAATTTCAGGAAAATTAGTTGAGCGTTATAATCAATGCTTAAAAAAACTAGGATTTTCAGAAACAAAACTTGAAACGTTTTCTATTGACGGAATAGGATGGAGTCCTGAAGTCGCTGAAGAAAAAGGAGAACAGTATTATTTGAGTAATGGTGAATCAAATCCGCATGGAATTATTATTTCACCTTTACAGAACAACAAACCTGTCTATTTGCCTAATCATACATTTGATAGGGAAATGATGCAACATATATTCAAAGCCTACGGAAATAAGATCAATGATATTACAAGAGATTCTGCCATTTGTATTGATTTTGACCAAAGAATAGATGCTTTTTATGAGCCCTTAGATGTGCTCAAATACAATACTATTCATATCAATTTTCATTTAATGAATAACTTGTATCATCAACAAGAAGAACAGTTTGCATTAATTGAAAAATTTAAAAAAGACCATAATTTTATAGATGAGGATATTCATGCGGAACTTTTAGAATCCGCAAAAACATATGGAGATCTAAGACAAAGAGATTTAGAATTGCCTGCTATAGATTTTAAAGTAAATTCATTTTATACAAGATCATTTGGAGGTATATATGTACTGAGAGATTTTATCTCACCAATTTTAGTGTTTGAAGACAAAAAATGGTACAAAGAGGCTATAAAAGATACCATTCACGATGTGATTATTTTTCATATTTCTCAACCAGAATTATTGGAGAAACTTCGTGATCATATCATTATAGCTTATGATTTAGAAGAAATCGTAGCAACCAAGCGTTACGAACGTATCAAAAAATTTGAATTTGCTCAATATTTAAAGGATACACAACATCCTATTAAAAACATCTTAAATGATCCATTATTGTTTAAAAGTTATTTAAACAAAGTCGATATTAATGTCCGTAAAAAAGTCATGAGTGTTGAACGCTATCTTGAAAAATTAGAAACCAGTAACCAGTATAAAATTTCAGACATAGTAGATAAAGATCTTTTTGAAGCAATGCATGAACCACATTCTAGTCTAAATCCAAAACATCAGGATTTGATTTGGAAGCTTTTGATTAATATTTCTGCTAAAGATATTTTGTTTCTATATTGGTATGATAAACAAGAGTTCTATAAGCTTTACAAAACTTGGGATGCATCTTTACAGGACTGGGTAATTGAAGTCATAAGTAACAATATCTAAGAAATTTAGACTAACTTTATAAAGGCTTCTAAATAAACAAAGTAAATTATGGGAATAGATATTATCGTTTTTATTGCATCAATATTATTTGGTATTTTTTTCTACTGGAGAGAATCAAACAGTAATAAGGTTTATCGTTTTTTAAATAAAATTGTAAATAGTAAGGAATTACAAATGAGTGCAGATAATCCAAAGGGATTTGTCTATAAACAAGTCTTCATTCCTAGAGTTATTTTTATAGTAACTTCTGTGTTAATAATTGGATTGATTATTCAATTTTTAACTCCTATCGAAGTCTTTACAAATTATTATGTGCTGTCAGGTTTTGCGTCTTTTGCTACTGGGACTTTAATTGGTACCTATTTGGCAAATTTTGTTTTGAAATCTACTAAAGTTATCGAAGCACAAAGCGAATCCTTAGAAGATAAATTTGATAGTGTTGTTGAAAAAGGTAAAGATTTTATTGATGACTTTAAAAACAAAGAAGAAGCTATTATTGAAGATGCAAAAGAAGACATTAACATAGAGGTAGATTCTAATAAAAAATCTGCTAGAGAGCGTTTAAAAGATAAAGGTTTAATGTAAGAACAAAGCTCTTAATAAAATTAAGATTAACTAAATAAGACTAATGATAAGATCATATTGGAATAAAGGAAAAAAGCAAAAAATAATAACTGTAGTATTAAGCCTCGTTTTAATTATTGCACTTTTTGTATTGCGTGACGATTATCAACCTGGATTACTATTCATTAGAAAATACATATTCGTTATTATTTTAAGTTTGGTAGTGTTATTATTCGGACTAAAAAAGTTCAGAAGTTCTGCAAGTACTGGAAAACGTCTCGGTGTTCTTGTTGCTCTAATTGCTTTTTTCGGATTGATATATTTAGTTGGATGGCATCTGAAATTGTATGACTATATGAAAACATACAATGTGTTTAATGACTTAAATAAAATCGAAATCAATGAATTGCCATTAACTCAAAATGAACGTATTCAGCCCTTAAGAAATATATTTTCTATGGCTAATGAAAGTGTAGGAGAGACGAAAGACGTATCGCTTCCGCATTTGGTTCGTGTAGATGATGAAAATAAATGGACAATGGCTATTCAGCCTTCAGAAAATTATACGTTTCAACAAATAAGTGATAATACCGAAGAAGTGTTTGCTGTATCAAGTACGACACCATTTCCACGCTTTTCAGCTGAAAATAGAATACCAGTAACCTTTTCTATTGGAGAATCTTTAAAGTTTAGTCGTAATACTTATAACGCTGTTGTGCAACGATTTAATCCTTGGATGCTAGTTAATTACGAACCTAGCGATACGTTCTACATGAAAGATGATAATGGTAAATGGGTTCAAGTAGTGAGTTTAATTAAATGGAAAGGCTTCTTTTTTCCTTATCCTAGTTTTGGAGGTGTAATGGTTATTGAAAATGGAGAACATGATTTTAATGACTATATGGAACGAATTACCATTGGTAAAGGAACTTTTATTGCACCAGATGAAATGAAAAATTATCCCTATCTCAATAAGCAAAATACTTTAGCTGAAAAAGTGTCTCGACTCCAAGCAGAATCATTAAAGTTTCTAGCAGGATTTAGTGATCCATTACCTTGGAATATGGAAACTGCTGTAAAAATTCCTGATATGCCAAAAGATCAAAATCAGCAACCTTATGTCACCGATTTTGATTTTGCTGGTTCAAATACAGATGCGTATAGCGGATTGTATCATTGGTTTGGTCTAGAGCCAGTTGGTGCGGAACGTACAAGTTTGAGTTTTAGTGTTTTTATTCCTGCCGATGGTACCGATCAATTTTATTATTACAATCATGCAGCAAAAAAGCAAGGTTATGCTGGAGTTTCGGCAATGCCTTTAAAGGTAAAAGAATCAAGAAAAGAATATGATTGGGATGCTAATACTCCAACAGAGTTTAGACCTTATATTAAAGATATTGCTGGTCGAAAACGTTTGTTTTTCTTAGGGACAATTTCTTCAATTAGTAAAACCAATTCTCAACAATTTGATGGTTCAGCTACTCCAGATTTAGTACTTATTGATAGTGAGTATCGTGATGTAACTTGGATTGATGTAAAGCACCCAAGCACATGGGATAAAGAGGTTTACGATCAGTTAGGAGAGGCTTGGAGAGCCAGTGAAGGAATTGGTTATTTTTATCAAGACGAATTGGTTGACGAAGATTTAATAATTCAACAAACTGTAGATTCTATTATGGCCATGCCTAAAGTAGACGAGAAAACCAAAGAAATTGAAGCGCTTCAGCGTAAAATAGATTCTTTAAAAGCTATTGGAGAAAATTAATCTAATGAAGAAGAATTCGTTTTGGGAAACTATTAATTCTTACATGAGATTTGAAATTATGATTGTAATCATAATTTTATTGTTACTATTACTAATAATAATATTTAAACATATTCTTGGTTTTTAATAATAGTAATAAAAAAGCAGGTGCTTTATTGGGCTAAAAACTTCATTTTAAAAACCTTACCTTTAAAAGAATTTAATTAGTATAGGTATGAGGTATGTATTCACATTCTTATTATGCATTCAGTTTTGTTATTCTCAAACAGCCTGCTTTGACACATTATTTGATGGCTATAATATTAGCTCTGTAACAGATGATCATCAATTTATTTGGGTAGGAACCTATAATGATGGTATGATTTCTTACAATAAAGATACAAGTGAGATTTTATTTTATAATACATCTAATAGTGCGATTTCTAGTAATTCAATTCAATCTGTTCTAAAATCAAATAATAGGCTTTATATAAGTACTGATAATTCATTGATGGCTTTTTCAAATAATAGTTTTCAAGAAATAAGTACTACAATTCAAGGTATTATGGCTGTTGCACCAAATGGGAATTTAGCAGTTGCAGCTCCATATGAATTCAATATATTGGATTTAGATAATCAAATCACATATACTAAGGATTTATTAACACTAGTCACACCGTCTTGTTGTGGAAAAACTACTGACATAGAATACGATAGTACTGGTAGACTATGGCTTTCTAATTACGCGTTTTATGAATTTGACATACTCACTTATGGAAATGGTATTTGGGAAGTATATGATATTAATAATTCAATTTTACCAATAGAATCGTTCTATGATTATAATCGCTTGGCTGTTAATGAAAGTACTGTGATGGTGACAAACAGTGGTGGTAATATGCATAAATATGAAAATAATATTTGGGCATTTGAGCATTCTGTAGAGAATCCTTCTATTTTAAATGAACAAGAAAATATCAATGGTTTGATGATAAATGCAATTGAATTTGATATGAATGGTGTGTTTTGGGTTGGTGCTGGAAATTATGAAAATACGAGCTTTGGAAAGATTGCATATAAAATTGAAAATGATTGGGCATTTATAGATAATAATACAGAAGAATTGCCAGGAGTTAATTTATTTGAAGAATCTCAATACGATTTTGATATTATGTATGCGGCCACCAATGATGGTTTACTTATTATAGATACAAATTGTTTAGAGTTGTTATCAACAGAAGATTTTGAAAATGAATCAAATATGGTTACTATTTTTCCTAATCCAACTACTGGCTTATTAAATATTAATACTAATTTAAACAGAAGTTTATCTATTAGACTTATTAATAATATAGGTCAAGTGTTGCAAAGTCAAACGGACTTTAGAAATGATAGTATCGATTTATCTAATTATTCTGCTGGTGTTTATACTTTAATTTTAGAATTTGATAATAAAACTGTTTTAAAGAAAATTTTGAAATTTTAATTCCATCTTTATATCACTTCGTGCATAGACTGAATTTGGCTCAACAGGAATTTCTATAAATCCATATTTTCTGTAAATGTAGATTGCGTTTTCTAGTCGTCTATTTGAGTATAATATCAGTTTAGGTAGCTCGATTGATTTAGCAAAATCAATGCAATGTTGCATTAATTGTTGCCCTATTTTTAAACCTCTATACTTTGGGGTAACAGCCATTTTTGTGAGCTCAAAAAGATTTCCTTCAATGGGCATTAACGCAACAGTACCTACAATTACCCCTTCAAGTTTGGCAAAAAAGATATGACCACCTTTATTGATAATATATTGATTAGGTTTACTTAAAATCTCCTCATCAATCGGTTCTACATAAAAATAAGTTTTTAACCATTCTACATTCAACTCATAAAAATCATTGGCATATGAGTTATCAAAAGGAATAATCTCAATGGTTTTCATGAGCTCTAATAAAATCAGTAATAAGATAAGTAATCAATTTCCCAATATTAGTTGAAGATTCTGGAGTAGGAGCTGCTTCACAAATATGCAAATAACTAACATTAATGTGAGAGCCGAAATGATGAACAAATTGTCTAGCTTGACTAAGTGTAAAACCACTTGGTGACATTGCACTACTTGGCGTATTTAAAATCGCATCGCAATCTATCTCTAATCCAAAATTTGAATTTGAAACATGACCCAGAGCTCGTTCTATTTGAGATTTAAGCTTTAATTCTTTACGAACTACAATTGATTCATAAGTATTGTATTGTATGGTTTTAAGTTTATCTATAGTATTTAAAATAGCTTCAGAAATATAATTTTCATGTAATCCAAAAATGAAATAATTTTTCAAAAATCCTTCAGCATATGCATAACTAAATCCATTTCCGCTATGTCGCCCTTCTTCAGCTCTAAAATCGTGATGAGCATCAAAGTTAATGGCGTTAATTGGTTTTTTTAATCCCAGTGAGGTTCCTTTAATATTCCCATAAGCATTGTTATGTCCACCACCAATTATGATAGGAATCTTTCCAGCACTGACAATTTGTGATACTAAAAATGAAACACTTTCATCAATTTTAGATACTATTTTTCGCGCTTTTTGGATATCTTTTTTCTTATTCTGATCAAGTTTTTCTAGTTTATTTTGATATTTTTCAAAGTCTAAATATCCTAAAATAGAAGCCTTATTAGCCTGAGTAAATGAATTACTCTGGATGTTTAACAAAACTTTAATTGTAGCATCCCAAGCTTCATAAGTACCTGTTTTCCCATAATTTGCAAACACACCTACATCTTCTTTTATCCCAAAAATAACATAGGTGACATCCATTTTTAACAATTGTCCGTATATATTATCAAAGTTTGGAAGCAACTTGACATGTTCTCCAAATTTGGATTCTTTAGGACGTTTATTCAGAAGCTTAGATAATTCTGAAGTTGTAAAAGGTTTTAAGTGTTCCATCAACAAAATTGATTAATTTTGACGTATTAAAAGTACAGATTTTTATTTTCAGCTTAGCAAATAATTAAAAGAATTAACGTTTTTAAATAACAAAAAATACAAGCATAACATGGAAGATTCTAACAGTAAAGGTATTGGGTTAAAAATTGCTTTGGGCATATTACTCGCTCTGTTTTTAGCAACAGCATTTTACACGTCTAAATTGTATAATGAGAAAAAAGAAAATGAAGCGACATTGACGAGAGAAAAAGAGCAAGTAATGACTGACTTGAGTTCAATGGCAAAACAATATGACATTGCAATTGGAGAAAATGAAATCTCAAATCAAAATCTCATTGATGCTAGAGAACGTATTCAAGGTCTGATGGATTCTTTAAAGATTTCACAAAACAGCGTAAATAGTTTGTGGAGATACAAGAAGAAATTTATGGTATTGCAAAGAGAGATGGATGTTTTATTGACTGAAAATGATAAATTAAAAGTTGAAAATGCAATGTTAGCGACATCTTTAGATAGTACTAATTTGCAATTACAGGAGAGAACTGTATTTACCGATTCATTATTAGTTCAGAACACTCAATTATCTGAGGTTGTAGAGAATGCAGCAGTTTTACAAACAGTTGGCTTAAAAGGTTTTGGAGTTATTGAAAGAAACTCAGGAAAATTGATTCCAACTGAAAGAGCACGACGAAGTGACAAAATTAGAGTGTGTTATACTGTAGCCAAAAACGCATTGGTTGGAGCAGGAGATAAGGAATTATATGTTCAGGTCTTAGATCCTAAAAACAATGTTTTAGGAGCTAATGAACAGATTCAATTTGATGATACTATTTTAAACTATAGTTTAATTAGCAAGTTTAATTACGAAAATAAAAACTTAGATATTTGTGAATTTGTTTCACCGAATGATGATTTTGTAGAAGGACGTTACGTTGTAAATGTCTTCAACCAAAACGAATTAGTTTCCACCTCTGAGTTCTCTTTAAGATAAATTCAATGTCTATTTAAATCAAAATCCGAAAACTTATAAAGTTTTCGGATTTTTTTATTTAATGTGAATGGAATTTAATATATCTGACCATTAATAATCACAGTCTCTATGTGATTATCACCGAAAGCATATGCTAAATAATGATAGCTTGGAATCTCTTTTGTGATAATAATATTTGCTTTTTTTCCTCTGCATATACTTCCATACATATTAGAAATATCCATAGCATAAGCACCATTTATAGTAGCTGCATTAATAGCTTCTTCTGGTGTCATTTTCATTTTAATACATGCTGCAGATACAACAAAATTCATATTCCCACTTGGTGTAGAACCTGGATTATAGTCAGTTGCTAGTGCTAAAGGTAATCCAGCATCTATAAGTTGTCTCGCAGGTGTATATGGAATACTTAGAAAGTAGGAACAAGCAGGTAATGCAACTGGAATCGTTTTTGAGTTTTTTAGAGCTTTTATGTCCTCTGGTACTAACTCTTCAAGATGATCTACAGACAAAGCTTTATGTTCAACACCCAAAGCAACTCCACCAAATGCATTAAATTGGTTGACATGAATTTTTGGTGTTAATCCATTTTGAATTCCAGCCTCGAGTACACGTTTAGTATCCTCTAAATCGAAATACCCTTTTTCACAAAACACATCGATATAATCGGCTAACTGTTCCTTTGAAACAGCTGGAATCATTTCGTTAACAACAAGGTCAATAAATCCCTTCTTATTATCTTTATAAACTTTTGGAATTGCATGAGCAGCTAATAATGTAGGTTTTACTTTAATTGGAAAATCTTGTTTTAACCGTTTAATAACTCTAAGCATTTTTAATTCAGCTTCAACAGTTAAACCATATCCAGATTTAATTTCAATAGCTCCAGTACCCAGTTTAATTACTTTTTTTAGCCTGTTTGAAGCTTGCAGATATAATTCATCTTCAGAGCTGTTTTGTAGTTTTTCTGCAGAATTCAAAATTCCACCTCCACGATTAGCAATGTCTTCGTATGATAATCCGTTAATTCTATCTACAAATTCTTGTGTTCTATCTCCTGCATAAACTATATGTGTGTGTGAATCACACCATGTTGGCAACACTGTTTTTCCAGTGGCATCAATAGTTTCGTCGGCATGAATTCCAGATAGATCTTCCATTTTTCCAAATTCAACAATGGTGTCATGATCTATAAAAAGATACGCGTTTTTGAGTGTTGGTAATTGTTTCATGTCACTACCTTTTACAATAGTAACATTAGAGTCTCTTACTTGAACTAACTCTTTTATGTTGGTGATTAAAATTGACATGTGAAGTATAAATTACGCTTAAAAATATAAAAAAAAGCGCTGGCAAAATGCTAACGCTTTACGTTTTATAAATGATAATTATTAATTCTTGATAAATTTATGTGTGGTTTCAAAGCCATCGAATTTTATTAAATAGATACCAGCTTCAAGTTTCGAAACATCAATTCTAGTTGTTGATTCTAAAGATGTTTGAATTACTTCTTTACCTACAACATCTAAAATGGTAAGATTTAAAATCTCATTTCTATCTGTTTTAATATTTAATATGTTTTCTGCAGGATTAGGATAAATTTTTAAGCCTTCTACAGTAAAGTTTTCAACTCCTAGAGTTATTAGATTATTTTCTAACCAATCAACAGTATCAGTATTATTACTAACAAAAGCAATGTCAGTATCAGTATCAGTATCAAAATCTCCAAAAGTAATGTCATGCATCTGCTTACTATTATCTACAATTGTAGTTGGAGTTGCATCAGGACTAGCATTACTATTTCCTTTAAACCAAATGATAGCATCGTCTGCAATACCAAAATCTGTTACAATTACATCATTTAAAGCGTCACCATCAATATCCATAACTCTAGCTACAGCAGGAGTTGAAATAATTGATGCATCAGAAATTACAGTAGGAGTAGAAGTACCATTTTTTATTTTGTTATACCAGGTCACATCACCAGAACTAAGATCAACAGAAATCACATCTAATTGTCCGTCATTATTCACATCAGCAAATCCAATATCATTTATTCTTGAAAGCGTATTATCAACTGTTTGAGTATCTTTTATCCAACTAACTGCTGTAGATCCACTTTCGATATATTGATTATAGTAAATCTCAAGCCTCTGAGGAGCTGGAAATTTATAAATCCCAACCAATACATCTAAGTCAGTATCTCCATCATAATCAGCTACATCAACATAATAAGAAGTATCAATGCCTCCACCATCAATTTGTATAACTTGTTCAGAAGCAAAACTACCAGTACCATCACCTTCATACCAGACTGTTTTAAATTCTGAAAAAGATGCAACAATAACATCCATGTTTCCATCTAAGTTTATATCACCAGATTTAACTTGTCCAGGTGCAAAAAGCATATTGTCAATTGATATTTCTGGACCAAAACCACCAGCACCATCACTTAAAAAACAAACTACTTTGTTTTGATTTTGGGACGAAATAATAATATCATCTCCAAATTGTCCATCGATATCTGCAACGTCTAAACCATCTATATAGGTAACAGATGAAGATATTGTTGGTTGTATAGTGAAATTGCCAGAACCATCATTTTTATACCATTTGATGTAATCAATTGATCCACCAAAATCAAATGTTGCCATAACTAAATCAATGTTTCCATCTCCATCTAGATCACCAGATTCAATTTCAAAAGGTTCATTTCCAGTATTCGGGTCAATTTCTTCTAGTGGAGCAAAAGTTGTTTGAGCAATTGCTGAAGAAGAGAATAATAAGAAAATAAATAAATTAAGTAAAGTTGTTTTCATATGAAGTGTTATTGATTATCAGTTTAATATAGGAAATTTATTTAAGAGAGCCTACCATATCCTCAGGTTTTACCCAAGCATCATAATCTTCAGCTGTTACATAACCAAGATTAATAGCTTCTTCTTTTAGTGTAGTTCCATTTTTATGAGCTGTATTTGCTATTTCAGCAGCTTTATAATATCCTATTTTAGTATTTAAGGCAGTAACCAGCATCAATGAATTGTTTAATAATTCTTTAATAACACTATGATTTGGTTCAATTCCCGCCGCACAATGGGCTTCAAAACTAACACAAGCATCACCAATTAATTGAGCTGAGTGCAACACATTAGCAGCCATCATTGGTTTAAATACATTCAATTCATAATGACCTTGAGTGCCACCAACTGTAACAGCTACATCATTACCCATTACTTGTGCACATACCATAGTTAATGCTTCACATTGTGTCGGGTTTACTTTACCAGGCATGATTGAACTACCAGGTTCATTAGCAGGAATTATGATTTCTCCAATTCCACTTCTAGGTCCAGAAGCCATCATTCTAATATCGTTTGCAATTTTATTAAGTGATACTGCAATTTGCTTTAACGCACCATGAGTTTCTACAAGGGCATCGTGAGCAGCTAGTGCTTCAAATTTATTATCAGCAGTGATAAAAGGTAATCCAGTGAATTTTGCAATGTATTCAGCAACTAGTTCGCTATAACCATTAGGTGTATTAAGTCCAGTTCCAACTGCTGTTCCACCAAGAGCTAATTCTGATAAATGCGGAAGTGTATTCTCTAAAGCGTTTAATCCATGGTCTAATTGAGAAACGTAACCTGAAAATTCTTGTCCGAGCGTTAACGGAGTAGCATCCATGAGGTGTGTTCTTCCAATTTTCACAACATCTTTGAAAGCTACAGATTTTTCATGTAATGTATTCCTTAATTTTATAACTCCAGAAATTGTGGTCTCAACGACTTTCTTGTAAATTGCAATGTGCATACCAGTTGGAAACGTATCATTTGATGATTGAGATTTATTTACATCATCATTAGGTTGAATTGTTTTTTCACCTTCACCAATAACTTTTCCTGCTATTTGATGTGCTCTGTTAGCAACAACTTCATTAACATTCATATTGCTTTGCGTACCAGAACCAGTTTGCCAAATAACTAGTGGAAACTGATCATCGTGTTTGCCTTCTAAAATCTCATCACAAACTTGTCCGATTAAATCTCGTTTACTGTCGTCTAAAACACCTAATTCAGCGTTAGTAAATGCAGCAGCTTTTTTTAGATAGGCAAAACCATAAACAATTTCTAATGGCATTGATGCAGCTGCACCAATTTTGAAGTTATTTCTAGAACGTTCTGTTTGCGCTCCCCAAAGTTTATCTGCAGGTACATTAACATTACCCATCGTGTCTTTTTCTATTCTGAAATCCATAATTTTGTGTCTGATTTTTAGAAATACAAAGTTAGGATTTTGATAGTAATTGTTTAATAATTATCACTTTAATTTTTCATTTATATTTAAAAAACTAACTTCGTCAATATGTTAATTGGAATCTATAATCTATAGTTAAATAATTTGAAATTTAATGATTGAAATCAAAGACGAACATTTTATTGCAGAAGGCGTTTACCAAAAATGTTATCTTCATCCTGAAGATGAAAATTTATGTATTAAAATTAGCAAGCAAGAATTAAGTACATCTCGATTATTATATGAAATTAATTATTTTAAAAAAATAAGTAAAAAAAATTGGAAGAAATTTGAATATCCTTTCTTCACAAGGTATTACGGACAAGTAAATACAAATCTAGGAGATGGTTTTGTTTATGATTTTATAACTGATGAAACTACGGGCAAGATTTCTAAAACAATGGAATATTACCTTTTAAATTCAGATCCAAAAGTAACTGACGATATGTTACGATATGCGTTTAATCGCTTAAAACGATTAATGATAAAGCACAGGATAATTGCCAATGACATTAGATCGAAAAATATTTGCTGTAAGATACTTAAAGATGGGACTATACAAATGATTATGGTCGATGGAGTAGGACACAGAGACTTTATTCCTATTGTAGAATGGTCAAGTTATTTTGCAAAAAAGAAAATAGAACGACGTTTAGTAAAGCATGATTTACATGATATTGATATACAAAGAGCATTCTTAAAAAGTTTACAAGAATAATTCTTTTAATATCCTGTTAATAAAACCCAAATAAACTATTGTAAAACAAATCTGATTATTATATCTTTGTAGCAACAAAAAAAAAACCACATGTTTGAATTTGACCAATATTTAGGATTTTTAGCATTTTTAACCATTTTAACAATAGGGTTTTGGTTAATGATTTTCTTAATCACATTTGTCGTTCCTTATTGGATAGGAGGTTCGTTAATGGAGCGTTTAAAAGAAATTAAAGAAGAGAAAAAGGCGAAGCGTCTAAATAGTTAGACGTAGCTTCTACATAAAATAAAAAAAGGAAACCAATTTTTGGTTTCCTTTTTTTGTGTCAATTTATTTAAAAAAGGTTTTAACCTTCGAAATCAAAATCGTCTCCACCGCTTCCAGAACGCTCACGCTTTTTCTTTTGGTTAAATCGGTAAGTAAATGATAAGTTAACTGTTCGCACTCTCCATTGAAATTCACTATCAGAATTAAATGTAGGTGCCATAGTTTCTGTTATTCTCTTTCTCGAGTTGAACACATCTCTAACATTAACTGCTATAGAGGCTTTATCTTTAAACAGATCTTTACTGAAGGCTAAATCCATTGAAAAAATTCCATTTGTTTTATTTTGTGCATCTTCTCGTGGACCTCTGTAATTCATTCTTGTTTGCCAATCAATTTTGCCAGGAAGGGTATACTTATTATTTAATCTAACAAACCAACTTAAGTTTTCTGCACCAAAATCAGTACCTTGGAATTCTCCCTCAGTTATATTTTGGAATATATTAAAGTTACCGTTGATATTCCATTTTTTTGTTGGTCTGTAAGTAAGTGTAAACTCAAACCCGTAACGATCATTAGTGGCTAAATTTACAGGCGAAAGCCTTAAAATAGGAGTTAGATTTACATCCTCAGATGCTTGTAATTCTTCAAAATTTGGATCGTTTACATTAACAATCACATTACCATCAAAATCAAAAAAGTCATTAGTGTCAAACGTAATAAAATTAAAATTATCAGTGGTTCTTTGGTAATAAATTGAAGAATTCAATGTTAGTTTTTTATTAAAACGTCTGTAGTATCCTAAATCGACTGTATTTGAGAAACTAGGATCTAAATCTGGATTTCCTTGAAATAATCTTGTAGGAGAACTTCGTGAGGGAAATGGATTTATAAAACGCGATCGTGGTCTTCTAATTCTTCTGTTGAAGCCAAGTGTAATGTTTTCGTCATCACTAAGTTCAAAGGCTAAATTAATCGTTGGAAAGAAATTTGTGTAAGTTTTTCTGTTGAACTGACCACTCGTTTCCTGATCAATTGTGATACGAGAATTTTCCATTCTTAATCCCAAGAGATAACTGAATTTCTTACCAATTTTACTTCCAAATTGAGAATAAACAGCATTAACATATTCTCTATAAATGAGATTGTTAGTTAAACCTGTATTTAATTCAAAAAATCCCGAGTCTAAGTTCTTTAGTAAAACGGTATAATCTGTATCTAAGGTTAAAAATTTCCCTTGATAACCAAGTTCTAACTGACTTACTTCTCCAATTGGTAAGACATAATCACTTTGCATAAAAACACGATCTTGACTTTCATCAGTAGTCACATCTTCTCTTGGATCATCGTTTTGTTCAATAAGTGAATTTTCTACTTCATTACTTTGTTCATATTGAAAATTGAAAGTCAATCTATGGTTTGTGTCGTCCCCAAATTGCTTGTCATAGTTCACGGTATATTGAATCGTTCTATCATCTTCAGTTTCTGCATCGAGTCGATTTCTGAATGTGGTTTCATTCATTGCATTATCAAATTCAAAAATATCATTATTACTCTCTTGACTATTATTACTATCTCTAAACTGAATAGAGGTTGTCAATGATGCCTTATCTGTGATATACCATTCAACACCAAAATTGGTATTCAAACCTTTCCGTTCACGGTCAAAGGTTCTAGTTTCTTCGAGTCGGTCTAGAGATGGAAGAAATTCTGAATCTGTTTTAGCATTACCAGGCACTTCTCTGTAATTGTAACTTGTGGTATTAAAAAAATTAAAATCTCCTGTTCTGTAATTTATATTTCCTGAAATTCCTGCTTGTAATGGAAAACCTGTATTTACTGTAATGGCTCCGTTTAATCCTTGAAGTTTACTTCTTCTAAGAATTATATTTAATATACCAGCTGTACCTTCCGCATCATATCTTGCCGAAGGAGATGTAATGACTTCAACACGTTCTATAGCTTCAGCAGGTAATTGGCGCAAAGCTTCCGTTGAATTTAATCCTACTAATCCTGAGGGTTTTCCATTAATTAAAATCCGAACATCATCATTTCCTCTTAAAGCAACATTACCTTCAACATCTACAGAAACAGAAGGAACATTGTCCAAAACATCACTCACAGTTCCGCCACTAACAGTCATATCCTTTCCAATAGTGTAGATTTTTTTATCGAGCTTTATCTGCGCAGTCGTGCGCTCTGCTATGATTTCTATAGCATCTAAAGCTTCCACATCAAGAGATAAGCTCACAACACCAAGATCCATTTTTTTGTCCAAAACCTTATTTGTATAGATTTTTGTTTTGTAGGATAGATATTCGATTTTTACGTCATACGTTCCAGCCGGAATTCTAATTTTAAATTTTCCATCCAAATCTGTCACACCTCCAGTTACAATCGTATTTTCCGAAGCATTTATAAAGGAAATGGTTGCGTATTCTAAAGGGAAATTTTCTTCCGCATCTATGACTTTTCCTGTAACGGTAATTTCTTTTTGAGCGAATAAGAATGACGTAAAAATGAGAAGTATTAGTGTTAAAGGTAGTTTTGGTGTCATTGTTTGGTGTTAGTTTTAATAATTCAATGTGCAAAGGTAAAGTTACGTGCACCAACACTCGGTTAATCTTATGTTAAACGATAGCTAAAGCTTCGTTAAGGTTATGACACTAAAATTAATTTTTTTCTCTCTTTTTTTTCTTTCTTTTTTTCTTTAGCTTTTTTTGATTCTTTTTCCAATCTCCTTTTATTTGATTCAATATAAAGGTGATTTCTTCTGGTTTTAAAATTGTTTTTAAATCATTAAAATGATTTTTGTCTACGAGCTCTAACAATTCTCGTTTTTCCAAATTTGTGTGATTGGAAATATATACCCGTTGCACTTCATCAAAATATGAACGAATGGATTGACTGACAATTTGATTTTCGAAGGCATCTAGTTTTAATTCACTACAAATATCACTAATTAGCTGTGTTTTTACTTCCTCAGCTTTTTCTTTATAGCTTTCTTGAGCATAGCGTATTTCAGCTTCAGTTTGAGAAAAACTAAAATGAATAGTCGTTACTAATAAAAAGAAGCTAAAGAATAATTTGGTTTTCATGTATTTCTCCTATTTAAATAATTTTAGAAATTAGGGCAGAAGGTCTGCCTATCACTGCTTTATCTTTGTTGATAACAATTGGTCGTTCAATAAGTTTTGGATGCTTGAGCATTGCTTTAACAATGGCATCATTTGTTAACTCTTTTCCTTTGTAATCCGATTTCCAGATGGCTTCATTTTTCCTTATCAATGCTATTGGCGAAATTTCTAAAAGATCAATAATTTTATTTAGAGTATTTTCGGAAATTGGTTCATCAAGATATTTTACTATCTCAAATTCCTTGCCAGAATTTTCAAGTATTTCTAAACCTTCTCTAGATTTTCTGCAACGTGGGTTGTGATATATTGTTATCATAGTTATAATTCGTTTGGATTTTCTTCTCTCTGCCCCATCATCATTAGGTACGCTTTCAAAAACGGTTCTAAATCGCCATCCATAACAGCATCAACATTTCCTGACTCATGACCTGACCTTACATCCTTGACCAATTTATAAGGATGCATTACATAGTTTCGAATTTGACTTCCCCATTCGATTTTCATTTTTCCAGCTTCTATATCATCACGCTGCGACATTTGTTTTTGGAGCTCAATTTCATACAATTGCGATTTCAACATTTGTAAAGCTCTCGAGCGATTGTCATGTTGTGAACGTGTTTCAGAACATTGAATTTGGATACCAGATGGTTTATGTAGCAGTTGAACCTTCGTCTCAACTTTATTTACATTTTGGCCACCAGCACCACTAGAACGTGCAGTTGTAATCTCTAAGTCAGATGGATTAATCTCAATTTCTATACTGTCATCAACTAAAGGGTATACATATACTGAAGCAAAACTCGTATGTCGTTTTGCGTTGCTGTCAAATGGAGAAATTCGCACGAGACGATGTACTCCATTTTCCCCTTTAAGCCAGCCAAACGCATAATCACCTTCTATTTCTAAAGTAACTGTTTTGATTCCTGCAACATCACCTTCTTGAAAGTTGAGCTCTTTAACCTTAAAACCATTTTTTTCGGCATACATTAAATACATGCGCATGAGCATACTTGCCCAATCACAAGATTCTGTTCCTCCAGCACCAGCAGTAATTTGAAGTACAGCACTCAAACTATCACCTTCATCCGACAGCATGTTTTTAAACTCTAATTTTTCGATAACGGAAATAGCTTTATGATATCGCATTTCTACATTGTCTGTAGTAGCTTCTCCTTCTTTGTAGAATTCATAAATAACTTCTAAGTCTTCTATGAGTGTTTTGCCAGAATTGTAGTCGTCAACCCAACTTTTTTTCTCACGAATGGATTTCATCACCAATTCTGCTTGCTTGGAATCGTTCCAGAAATTTGGGTCAAAAGTTTGTTCTTCCTCGTTAGATATTTCTATCAGTTTAGCATCTATGTCAAAGATAGTGCCTTAGTTTGTCAAGGCGAGAAGTGAGATCTTTAATTTGATCTGAAGTTATCATATAAATAATTTTTAACAAATGTAAAACGAAAGTCTCATTAGCGAAAGATTTAATTTACTTTTTTAGTATTAATTTATGTAATTTTATATGCTAAATTGTTCTTATGAAATTACATATAATTGCTTCATTTTTCTGCTTTTGTTTTGTGCAGTCATTTTCTCAAAATTTTAATGACAAGGATTTGAAAACCTACAATGGGTTTTTTAATTTTTCTTATGAAGAAGCAACCGATAAAATCTACTTAGAAGTTAAAGACTTAAACAAGGAATTTTTATACGTGAACTCTCTAGCTACTGGAGTTGGTAGTAATGATATCGGTTTGGATCGAGGTCAATTAGGAAGGGAACGTATTGTGAAATTTGAAAAGGCTGGTAATAAGTTATTACTGGTTCAGCCTAATCAAAATTATCGTGCAATAACGGATAATGAACTCGAAAAAAAGAGTATTGAGCAAGCTTTTGCGAAATCAGTTTTATTCGGTTTTGAAATTGAAGAAAAAGCTAATGGAATTTACATTGTTGATTTTACTCCATTTTTGATGGAAGATGCTCATGGAGTTGCCACAACAATTAAAAGAGCGAAAGAAGGAAATTATAAATTGGATCTCAGTAAAAGTGCAATGTCATTAGAGAAAACCAAAGCATTTCCTAAAAATGTAGAGTTTGAAGCCCTGTTGACCTTCAAAGGGACTCCAACAGGAAAATTAATTAAAACAGTTTCTCCAACCGCATCTCTTGTTAGTGTGATTCAACATCATAGTTTCATTGAATTACCAGATGATGGTTATAAAATGAGAGAATTTGATGTTAGGAGTGGCGCAATTTCGATGTCGTTTATGGATTATGCAACTCCAATTCAAGAACCAATTAGAAAACGTTATATAATTCGTCATCGTTTAGAAAAGAAAAACCCGAAGGCCAAAATAAGTGAAGCTAAAGCGCCTATTATATATTATTTAGATCCAGGGACTCCAGAGCCTGTGCGTTCTGCATTACTCGATGGCGCTCGTTGGTGGAATGAAGCGTATGAGGCTATCGGATTTAAAAATGCGTTTCAAGTAGAAATGCTTCCAGCTGATGCAGATCCTATGGATTG
>NZ_JBGCCX010000032.1:0-44002 GCF_045105015.1 Psychroserpens sp. | reverse complement strand
TAACAGAGGTCGCTTGAGTATTACCTTGCGAAAACACTTGCTCATTAGCATCATTAAAATCACCATCTCTATTGTAATCAATCCACACTCCATAGGCTTCATTATATACAGTACCAGTCCAAGTTGGTGTTACAGTAATTGTATATTGAACGTCCTTAGTTAAAGTGGTAGAGATGCTGGTAAAATCTGAATAAAACTGAGGTCCAGAAGTATTATCAATTGTATTTAATTGAACTCTGCTAATATATTCATCGTTTGTATTTGTACTTGCAGCATTACAATAATTTAATTGAACATCAGTCGTGGTAAAGTTTATTGAACTACTGTAAGCAGAATTACTTCCACCAGAACATTTACTCCTAACTTGAGCCTCATATTGAGTTAATGCTGTTAAGCCATTAATATTTGAAGATATTCCATTTACAGAAGTAGTAATCCAAGAAGGTGCACCAACCTCACGATATCTTAAATCATAACTTGCTCCTGGTACAGCATCCCAACTTAAAGTTGCCGAAGTTGTTAACACATTTGATGCAGCCAATCCTGAAGGCACATCTGCATTACAAACCACTGGTGCTCCAATGGTAAAGTTGGTATTAGAAATATCAAAGAAGATATTATTTGCACCTCTTACCATGACTCGGTTTTGATTACCTTGATTGTTGGGAACTATAATGTCATGTGAGCCATCATTTGTCACACCAGAGGCTAATGTTATTGGGTAAGTATCACCTCCATCTGTAGATAAGAAAATATCAACATTGGCAGCGTTAACTCCGTTTCCTGTGGTTCCCGCAACATCCCAAGTTACAGTTTGAGTTGTTCCTGCATCCCATGTTACATTCGTATTAGGAGAGTTCAGAACAAAAGGACCAGCTGTTCCATTAACATTGACTGCCATATCATCACTATTATTAGTTCCTCCTCCTGCTACATTATCTCTAACTGTTAATCTAAAATTAAGTGTTCTAGCAACATCAGGAACTGCTTCCCATTGCCATGAAGTTGCGCCTGTTTTAATTGTTGAAAGTCTAGGAAAATATCTAAACGTATCTGATGTTGGTTCATAAGCTCTAAACGCAACTCCTGTGGTTGCATTTACACTTGGATATGTAGTTGCAGCATTATTTTCATCCATTTGCTCCCAAACGTATGTTAGTGCATTAGAAGGTGTATCTGCATCTGAAGCTGATCCATCTAAAACAAAAGCCGTTCCTTTTGGAATGGTATAATTAGAACCTGCGTTTACAACAGGAACAGCATTGCCAGTATTGGTATTTGTTTGGCAACTTGTTGTTTTTACATAATCGGTGACTTGTTCAATTGAAACAGCGTGGAAATTAGGTGTTACGTTTTGTTCTACATCAGTAGCACCTGTAATTCCTGCATAACTCATAATTGTTGTGCCACTTCCTGGTTCAACTTGTACATTGGTGCCTTCATTACCATTAAAAGTCCATGTATGGTTGGCTCCGAATTGGTGCCCCATTTCGTGTGCTACATAATCTACATCGAAAAATTCACCTTCAGGAACCGTAGCTGATGTCCAGCCACTTCCTTTTTGATTATTAACACATACACAGCCAATACATCCAGCATTTCCGTTATTTTGAAGATTAGCGAATAAGTGTCCGATATCATAATTTGATTCTCCGATAACACTGGTTAATGTGGATTGAAGCGCACTGTTATAACCACCTGTAGAATTTCCATAAGGATCGCTACTTGTACTTGTATATATAACGTCATCAGTATTATTAATTAAAACCATTGTCACGTTAAAATCTGTTTCAAAAATTCCATTCACTCTAGTCATTGTTTGAACTATTGCTGCCAAAGCCAAGGCTTTAGTTCCTCCATGGTAGTTTGTGTATTCTCCTGTTGTGGAAACCACTAACCTGTATGTTCTTAAAATACTATCATCCGCATTTCTAAAAGATATATTTTGAGAATTCATAGTGTTATTCATACTCTCAGTAACTGAACACTCAAAATCATTATCTATATTGATTTTGTTGGCTCTTGTAAATACAGAATATACTGAAGCATCATCAGTAAGAGTTTCAATAAATGTCGCAGGTTTATTAGCTGAAAATCGTATGCTTTGAAAACCTAAAGGGGTTACACTAAATCTGATTACTGCTGAAGGGTCATCTATACCTTGTCCAGCATAAGATTTAATTTCTGGATATCTTTCAGCAAGTTCTGGTTGCATAACTGAAGCTTCAAAAATTCTAAAGCGTTCAAAATCTCCATTTGCATTTGGAAATGACATCACCACATTTGATCCATTAGTGAATTTACCTCGCTGTGGTACATTAGCTAAAGTTTGCCTTAAATTTTCAGTATTTAAAGCAAATGTTTGAGATCTTGGCAGATCTTGTTTACTTGATTTTACAATAAAATTGTTACTAATTGTTTGTTTTTGCCAAAGCGAATTGCTTTGTGACATTGCAAAACTTGAGCTCATCACAAAGATGAGTAGGAGTAATTTAATTTTCATTTGTTTAGAGGGTTATAAGGATTAATCTAATTGCGAAAAAATTCGATAATGAAAATAGAATATTTTTATCAAAACAAAATTACTTTGTTGATAAGTTTTCAATGAATATTATGTATTTACGGTTTTTCCGTAACAAATTTGAAGAAAACTACTACAATTCTCACTTATTTAGCTTTATTATTAAGTAATTCATAATAACATAAATCTGGTTTTTAGAGTAAATAAAAAGCCGCCAAAGAAAACTTTAACGGCTATCAAACTTGTAAAACTTTACCATCCTTTTACGATGGTATTGTCTATGAATTTCTTACTTAATAATTATCTTTTTACTAATTGTACTAGATGAATTTATAAGTTGAACTAGATATACTCCATTAGAAAAATTAGAGGTATTAATATTATTGGTAGTTGTATCCTTTTCTAAGTTAGTTCTAATAATTTCTCGTCCTTGAATATCATATAAAATGAACGATGTATCTTCTTTTAATTGTCCATTAACAACAATTTGTTTTAGACCAGAATCGTTAAATACTTGAATTGTATCAAAATCAGAGCTTATAGTAGATAAAGTTTGAGGTTCAAATCTCAAATAAAAACGACCAGTTCCTAATAAATCTGAATCTGCTGTTAAATTATAATCAGAAGTGTTTAGTAGTGTAATTACATTTGTTAACGTATCTTCTAAGTATACATTATACTGTAAATCGTCTGTATTCATACTTATAACGACCTGTTGTCCTTGTAAAATATTAATTCCAAGAGGTATTAAAGTCGTACCATTAACATCGTTAAACCCTATGGTTTGTATTGCCATATTTAAATCTTGACCTGCTTCGGTTAATTCGGTATAAATCGAAAACGAAGAAGGCTCTTCTTCAAATAATTCTGCATCATAACCAATATCAAGACCAAGAGATGCATTATTTTCAAAGTAAATATCTGTATTCGAAGTTTTATCTGGTCTACTCATTGTGATGACAAAATGGGCAAGGTTTGAATTTCTTCCAGCAATAAAATCATCAGTGGTTCCTATGCTTCTCATAGAAGGGTTAAAAATTACATTTGAACTACCATTATCTTTTGATGAGACAAAGAATCCTTGACCTGGAGCAATTAAACTTCCAGGGTTATTATCTGAATACGCCATATTCCAAATGGTCCACTCAGTTCCAAATGTAAGATCTGCATCATACCCATATACTGCAACAGTATTAGGATCTAATTCATTCAAGTTAGCCATTAAGAAATCTTCTAATTTTATATAAGAAGTATATGGATTTCCGACTAAATTCCATTTAGTATAATCTGTTCCTGAATATACTATTGGGATACTTAATGCTGTATTTGTAACTGCACCTTCAAAAGTGAAGGTTCCATCATCAGTAGATGCTGCTCGATACCCTTTTGCTGCTTCTAAAGTAGCTGTCTCTGTATTAGAAAATAAAGTATAATCATTTAAAGGTTTTTCGAAAGGCCCAAATAAGTATAGTGTTTCTCCAGTATTGGCAAATATATTTGAGTTATTAGAAATGAAACTGGTAAAAACTTCACCACTTACAGGAGGTGAAATAAGATCATTTCCTCCAGGGTTATCGGTAACATGTCGGTTATATTTCACATTTCCAGTTACTGTACCATCAACAAGTAAACTTGAAAATATTGTAGAACTAGAGTTTAAAACAAGGTTTCCATTATTCAAAACATCAATATCTCCAGCAACCGTAATATTATATGCCTGATCGATATCAATTGAAGCTCCTGAATTTACAGTTAAATCATTTATACTAATATCTGTTGTATTCACATTGTAAATACCATCTAAGATTAATACATTGTCTGCAGTTGTCGTTCCGTCAGGCGCACTTGGATCCCAAGAACCTCCAGAATATAGTAAGCCATCATACTTTACATTTACAGTATAGTCTTCTACTTCACCATCAAAATTTGTTTCACAAGAAGTCGGGTCGGAATTGTATTTAGCAGACACTCTCATTCTTGTATTACCGAAAACCATACTTTCGGGAACTGAAACAGATACAGTTGGTAATGCTCCGTCGGCTACACCCTGTATATCTCCTAAATCATATTCTTCACCAGAATCATCAAAATCTCCATCTTTATTCCAATCAATCCATACAAAAGCATGAACTACAAAATTCCCATCGGTATCTACATGTACCGTGAGGTCTACTGATGTTCCTTGAGTTATATCCGTGCTTATATTGGTAAAATCTTCATAGCCTACATCTTTTGGTGAACCATCTACATTATCTATAGTACCAAAGATTACTCGTGTCACTCCAGTTTCATACTGTGTGTCTCCGAAAGAATCACAATAAACGGCTTCAATAACATTTACAGTTCGTACAACCTCAACAGCTGGATTACCTGCAGCATCACTTACGTTATAAGTAACAAGATAAGTTCCAAGTGTGTTTGGGTTAACTGTATCTCCTGCGATTACAATACTTGATGTTAAGTCGCCATCTTCATTATCAGAAGCAGTTGCTCCTAATTCAGAATATGCTGCACCTAAGCCTAAATTTATTGTGGCTGCTCCATTTAAAGTTATTACTGGAGCTTCTGTATCTGGAATTGGGTCTCCAATTCCAATCTCATCAATTGCTATATCACTAGCAAATCCATTACCAGTTGTACCAATGAACCTCAATTTAATATTTTGATTAAGATATCCTAATCCAACTAAATCAATATTTTGATTATTCCAAACATCACCTTGATCACCAGAAATTGTGAAAATATTTGTCCAAGAAGCACCATCGTCGTTAGAGGCTTCAACATCAATTGAACCTGTATCATCTCCAAACATGTGGTAATAAAAAGAAAGTGTTGCTTGAGTCAATCCATCTAAATCAAAACATGGACTTTCAAAGATTGCTGTTGCGTTAGCACCAATCTCTCCAGGAGAATTATTACTAGAGGCTTCAAGAAATAAATAATTACCTCCACCTGTTATATCATCTGAAGGTCCTGTATTTCCAGAAGGTGTTCCTCCTGCATCTAAAATCCAATCACCATCATCACCAGTTAATTGAGACCAGTCTCCTTCTCCTACATCAAAAGTTTCTAAGTATGGATACGACGTTATTTGAGTACCAGAACATGGAGGTAATGCTGGTGTCGTAAATGTAATTATACTTGAATAAGCAGATGTTGAATTGTCTGGACATCGACTCCTTATTTGAGTTTCATAATCTGTTTCCGGAGTTAAACCAGTTAAATCAAATGGCGTATTACTTGAAGAAACATCTATCCACGTCCCTGAACCAACTACTCTGTATTGAATATCAAATACTACTGCAGCTATTGTGTCCCAAGATAAACTTACTGAAGTTGCTGCAACATTAGAGCTCGCATAATTTGCAGGTACTGATGCTGTACAGCTAATTGGTGCCGCAATAGTAAAATCGGCATCTGAAATATCAAAGAATATATTGTTTTCTCCTCTCACCATGACTCTATTTTGAGTTCCTTGATTACTAGGTACAACAATATCATGTGAACCATCGTTAGTTACTCCTGTTGCCAAAGTTATTGGGTAAGTGTCTCCACCATCAGTAGAAAGAAAGATGTCTACATTAGCTGCATTAATACCGTTTCCAGTTGTACCTGCCACATCCCATGTTACTGTAGCAAAAGACCCTTCATTCCAAGTGATATTTGTATTTGGAGAGTTTACAACAAATGGTCCAGCTGTGCCATTAACTGTGACTTCTACATCACCACTACTGTTTGTTCCTCCTCCAGCAACATTATCTCTAACTGTTAGTCTAAAATTTAAAGTTCTTGCAATTGTAGGGACAGATTCCCATTGCCAAGTTGTAGCGCCTGTTTTAATAGTTTCTAGTCTGGGAAAATATCTAAATGTATCAGAGGTTGGCGCATATGCTCTAAAAGCAACACCTCCTGTTTTTGTTGGACTAACTTGAGTCGATAAGTTTCCATTATTATCTATTTGTTCCCAACAATATGATAATGTATTAGCGGGAACAGAAGCATCAGTTGCTGATCCATCTAGTATAAAAGCAGTTCCATTCGGGATGGTATAATCTGAACCAGCATTTACAACTGGTACAGCATTACCAGTAACGGTTTCAGTTTGACAATTTGTACTTTTCACATAATCTGTAACTTGTTCTATAGATAACGCATGGAAATTTGGGGTAACATTATTTTCAACATCGGTAGCTGGTCCTCCTGTTATTCCAGCATAACTCATAATAGTTGTTCCGCTTCCTGGTTCAGCTTGAACACCAGTCCCTTCACTTCCTGCATGTGTCCATGTATGGTTTGCGCCGAACTGGTGTCCCATTTCATGAGCTACGTAATCGACGTCAAAAAATTCTCCTTCAGGTACTGTTGCTGTAGTCCAGCCACTACCCTTAGATCCATTGACACAAACACAACCAATACAACCTGCATTTCCACTATTTCCACCAGTCCCAAATAAATGACCAATATCATAATTTGCTTCTCCAATTTCTGCTGTTAAAGTAGATTGTAGCTGACTATTAAGATTTCCAGTGTAAGGATCAGATCCTCCATCAGTATAAATTACATCATCCGTATTAGCAATTAATGTCATATTTACATTAAAATCTACTTCAAAAATACCATTCACTCTTACCATAGTTTGAACAATAGCTGCTAAAGCATCGGCAACAGTTCCTTGATTTCCGCTACTGGCATGATAGTCTGTATACTCACCTGTTGTTGAAACTGCTAAACGATAGTTCCTTAAAATACCATCATCTGCATTTCTAAATTGCATCGTATTGGCATCGATAACATTGTTTAAACTTTCAGACACCGAACATTCAAAATCATTATTCATGTTAATTTTCTGATCTCTAGAAAATACGGAATAAACATTGTTATCATCTGTAATGGCTTCTATAAAAGAAGCTGGTTTGTTAGCCGATAAACGCATACTCTGAAATCCAAGAGGTGTAACACTAAATCTAATCACTGAAGTAGGATCATCAACGCCTTGGCCAGCATAAGATTTAATTTCTGGATATCTTGCAGCAAGATCTGGATGCATTTCAGAAGTTTGAAAAATTCTAAAGCGCTCAAAACTTCCATCTGCACTTGGAAACGACAAGACTACATTTGAAGTATTCGTTGTAGATTTACCACGTTGTGGAACATTGGTTAACGCTTGTCTTAAGCTTTGAGTATTTAAAGTAAATGTATGAGATCTTGGAAGATCTTGTTTACTTGCTTTTACATTGTTGATGTTAATCGTTTGCTTTTGCCAAAGAGAATTGCTTTGAGACATTGCAAAACTTGTGCTCATCAAAAAGATGAGTAAGAGTAATTTAATTTTCATTTTTAGAGGCTTAGTTAAACCACAAAAATACTCATAATCAGGTTTTCCTCAAAGAAATAGCTTAATTATTGATGTTTTTCTAATAAAAAAATTAAATATTTGGATTTCTTGCATTAATTTAAAAAATCTCATAGTTATGTCCAATAAAGTTTAGAAAACACATTTTGTTTAAGAAATAAAAAAAGGCTCAGATTAAAATCTGAGCCTTTTTTACTTATGTGGTTAGTATTATCGTAAGATTAGTTTTTTGCTATTCGTACTTGTATTGTTTGTAAGCTGAATAAGATAAACCCCTTTTGAATAACTTGCAGCATCAATAACATTAAAGTTACTATTAATATCCAAATCTGCTGTTAGAATTATTCTTCCTTGAATATCATATAAAACTATTGATGTATCTTCAGTTAACTGTCCTTTAACAACAATTTGTTTCGATGATGAATCATTATAAATTTGAATCGTATCAAGATTGGTTTCTGAAACAGATAATGTTTCAGGTTCAAATCTCAAATAGAAACGACCTGTACCTAATAAATCTGAATCTGCTGTTATATTATAATCCGAAGTATTTAAAAGCGTCGAATTATTTGTTAATATGTCTTCCAAATATACGTTGTATTGTAGATCTTCAGTATTCATACTTATAGCTACTTGCTGCCCTTGTAAAAGATTAACACCTAGAGGCACTAGAGTACTTCCGTTTACATCATTAAATCCAATAGATTGAATTGCCATATTTAAATTTTGACCTGCTTCAGTTAATTCTGAGTAAATAGAAAATGATGAAGGTGTTTCTTCATATAATTCTGCATCATAACCTATATCTAATCCAAGACTTGCGTTATCTTTAAAATAAACATCTGTTTCTGAAACTTTAGTTGAAGAGGTCATTCTGATTACAAAATGAGCAATATTAGAATTTCTTCCTTGTATAAAATCATCACCTGTACCCTTTGTTCTCATTGAAGGTGTAAATGATACGTTTGAACCTGCCACTTTTGAAGATACAAAAAATCCTTGGCCTGGCGCAATTAAACTATTTGGGTTTGCATCAGAGTAAGCCATATTCCAAACAGACCAAACACTTCCATCTGTATCGTTTGCGTCGTAACCATAAACAGCAACACTTTGAGGATCTAACTCATTTATGTTTGCATTTAAAAAATCATCTAATCTTATATAAGATGTATATGGATTACCTACTAAATTCCATTTAGCGTTTTCTGTTCCTGAATGTATAATAGGAACATTCAATGCTCCTGTGGTAACATCTCCTTCAAAAGTAAATGTTCCATTATCTGTTGATGCTGCTCGATATCCTTTTGCAACCTCTAAGTTAACAGCTTCTACATTTGAAAATAAAGTATAATCATTTAATGGCTTTTCAAATGGACCAAATAGGTAAAGTGTTTGTGCTGAATTCGATAATATGTTAGAATTATTAGAAATAAAACTAGTAAATGACTCACCACTAACTGGAGGAGCAATAATATCATTTCCACCTGCATTAGAAGTAACATGACGGTTATATTTAACATTTCCAGTAACCGTCCCATTAACAATTAAACTTGAAAATTCATTTGAATCTGAATTTAAAACAATGTCACCATCATTAATAATTTTTCCAGCTACAGTTGCGTTTGATGATTTATCAACATTAATAGTTGCTCCAGAATTTACATATAAATTATTGATACTAATATCTGAACTGTTAATGTTATAGGTTCCGTTTTCAACTAAAACATGATCTGACGATGTCGAATTGCTAGGAGCATTTGGAGTCCAAGTACCACTATTATAAACTAAGCCATTAAACAAAAAGATATTATAATCCTCAACTTCTCCATATGAAAATGTTTCACATGATCCTGGACGAGCATCATATTTAACTGAGACTCTCATTCTTGTATTTCCTGTTGTTACAGTCGTTGGAACGGTAAAATTAGAACTTTGAGTGCCATTTTTATTAATTCGATTTAAAACACGTTCACTATTAGCAAAGTTGCCGTCTTTATTAAAATCTATCCATACTCTACAACCTATATTGTAGTTAGAAAGTCTTTGAAGCGTTACAGTAACATTATGTGTTGTTCCTTGAATTAAATTTGTAGATATACCTGTAAAATCTGAATATGATGTTGCTCCTGATGTATTGTCAATGGTATTTAATTGCACTCTATTTATTGAAAAAAAACTTGAATCGTTTCCTTGAGATGCACAATAAGTAACTGACGATGTTGAAAAAGCAAACGTATTTGAATACACTGAAGTATTCGCATCACATAACGATCTTACTTCGAACTCATAATCTGTTCCAACATTTAGTCCTGTAAGGTCATGTGTATTTGTAACTAATCCAAGAACATCTGTCCAGGTCGAATTTCCAACTTCTCGATATCTTAGGTCAAATGTTGAACCTGTTGAAGTCCAACTCAAAGTGGCAGAATCTGAAGTTATTGCAGATGCATTTAACGAATTAGGTACAGATGGTGTTAATGGAGTCATTAACACGTCTGATAATGTAATTGTAATACCATCTGTTATTGTTTGGCTACTAACAGTTACTGATTGATAACATGGAGCTTCAAAAATTAAGCTATAAGTACCTCCTTTAATAGGTCTATAAAATGCGCCATGATTATCAGTATATATTTCTGAATTATATGCATCGTGATTAACTACAGTAACTTTTACATCTTCGATAGGGTTATTTGTATTAGCATCAAGCACAAGCCCTCTAAAACCATACGTTCCTTGAGTTAAAAAATCTAATAATGCATCTCTATTATAATACCAATAATCATCTAATAAACTTTCTTGTAAAATTTTTACATCAGACAATTCTATAGTAATCTCTCTACACTGCTGATAATAATTCATGTAATCTTGACGACCACCAAACACACGATACCACTCAGCTCCATGAGTTACACCAGGACTTTGAGCATAATCATTATGCCATGCCTGATTACCTGCATTCTCATCCCAATCATCATCATCAGTCATGTATGATGCTTTGTTGGTGTATGAAGGTGTTGAAGTATTACCAGAGTTTGCATCCGTTTGACAATGCGTGGCATATTCTACACCAATATGTTCAAACCAATCATTATCTGAGTGTATATGTTGAGCTGAATATGCGTTATCAAAAGGATAATTTACTAATTCTGTTCCACCATGAAAATTAGCAGAAATGACAAAGTCATGAGCATCTGCAAGTGCCATAAAAGCCAAAGTTTCTGTTTGATATACTTCTCCATCATCATGAGGACCAGCAATATTATCTGGATAGTTTCTGTTTAAATCTATATTATTTCCATTACCTCTTCTAGCCTGAACAACTGAAGTATTATTAGCGCTGTTATGGTATGTTCCATCTGGATTAGCACTTGGGTTAATCCAAATCTCAGTATTCTCAACTAAGTTTTGAATTCTAGGATAATCTGAATGATTGGGATCATTGTAAACTGTTAATATATAATCTATTAATGTTAACATCATTGGGTAACCAGCAATTTCATCACCATGCATAGATGATGTAAGCATGAGTTTAGGCTCTTGCTCATCTGTTGAAACATTATCTGATATTTTTACAAATAATAGTTTTTTATCACCTTGGCCTGTATTTCCTATATCTACCTTTTCAACCAATCCAGGATAATCATCTTCAAAATCTTGCATTTGTTGTGCGTACTCTGCATAAGTAGGATATGAACTTAAAGGAAAAGTTAATGTTGAAGCTGCAGATCGAGCAGCTAAAGGTCTAACATCATATATTAGAGACTCATCAACTTCATTTTCACTTTGCGGAATATTGTAAGGAAGATTTTTTTCTTCAAACTTTCTGAATTGAGCCTCATTAGCCCATGCTGTGACCGTTTTAGTTACTGGGTCATAATTAATAAGAGACATGTTACGAGTTAGTAATTCTAAATCATTTTCTCTTTCAATCTGAAAAGTAAACGTAAGTTCACCTTGTTTATCAAGGTAATTTTCGGCTTTAATTTTTTCTGAGTTTTGCCCATTTACATTAAGTAAAAGCAATAATAAAGCGGCTAAGGTTAAAGTAATTTTTTTCATTTTAATTTGGGGTTTCAATGAATTTATCGGTGCTAAGATATAACATTTCTGTTATTTTATTCTATGAAGTGCAAAAAATATCGATGAAATGCATTTTGTCAAAATTCATAATGGCTTAAAGCATTGATTTACTGCTGATTAAAATTAAATCTGAAAACGGGAAATATTAGTCTTTTTCTTACAGCGAGTAAAATTCTTAATTTAGAATTAATATTATAATTGTCTATTTTTACACATGCCTAATACAAATTTACTAGATGTTAAAGATCTTTCAATTTCATTTTTTAACGAAAAGGAAACTGAAATAATTCATCATATTTCTTATCATTTAGAAACTAATGAAATATTAGGAATTGTAGGAGAATCCGGTTCTGGAAAATCAGTTTCTACATTGGCTATTTTGGGTCTTCTTCCAAAAGGTATTTCGAAAATTACAAGTGGTAGCATAAATTTTAATGGACAAAATTTAACTACTTTATCAACAAAAGCTTTTCAAAACATTAGAGGGAATGAAATTGGAATGATTTTTCAAGAACCAATGAGTTCTTTAAATCCTTCTATGACCTGTGGCAAACAGGTTGTTGAAATTCTTCTTCAGCATACCAAATTATCAAAAGTTGAGGCAAAAGCTGAAACCATATCTCTTTTTGAAAAAGTAAAACTTCCTTTACCAAAACGTGTTTTTAAAGTTTATCCTCATGAAATTTCAGGAGGACAAAAGCAACGTGTTATGATTGCTATGGCTATTGCTTGTAAACCAAAACTTCTTATTGCAGATGAGCCAACAACTGCTTTAGATGTAACAGTGCAAAAAGACATTATTAAACTTTTAAAGCAGTTACAAACTGAAGAAAACATGAGTGTTTTATTTATTTCTCATGATCTAGCTTTAGTTTCAGAAATTTCTGATCGTATTTTAGTAATGTATAAAGGAGATATCGTTGAACAAGGTCCTGTATTAGACATTTTTCATAAACCTCAGCATACTTATACTAAAGCATTACTTAGCTCAAAACCTTCATTAGAAATACGCTTGAAACGATTACCAACTATAAAAGATTTTATGGAAGGAAAATCAGTTAATGACATGGTTAGTACAACGCAACGCAAATCGGCTCATAAACTATTATATAGTAAACCTCCACTACTAGAAATTGTCAATCTAGAAAAAGAATATCTGTCGAAATCAGGTTGGTTTGGGAGGCAAGAATCATTTAAGGCTTTAAACCAAATCAGTTTTAGTCTATACGAAGGGGAAACATTAGGCTTGGTTGGAGAATCAGGTTGTGGTAAATCTACATTGGCTAATACCATTCTCCTATTAGATAAATCAACTGCTGGGCAAATCATATACAATGGCATAGATATTACAACACTTAATACAACACAAGTTCGACAGTTAAGAAAAGATATCCAAATTATATTTCAAGACCCTTATGCTTCACTAAACCCAAGAATAACAGTTGGAAAGGCCATTATGGAACCGATGAAAGTTCATGGGATAGGCAGCTCAGATTTAGACAGAAAAGAAAAAGTATTAAACCTCCTTTTTAAAGTAGGCTTAGATAAAAAATATTTTGATAGATATCCACATGAATTTTCTGGTGGACAACGTCAACGAATAGGGATTGCAAGAGCTATTGCTTTAGAGCCAAAATTAATTATTTGTGATGAGTCGGTTTCTGCGTTAGATATTTCAGTACAATCACAGGTGTTAAACTTATTAAATGACTTGAAAGATAATTTCGGATTTACATACATTTTTATATCACATGATCTTGCTGTTGTAAAATACATGTCAGATCAATTATTAGTAATGAATAAAGGTGAAATTGAAGAAATAGATGATGCCGACATCATTTATGAAAATCCTAAAAAGGAATACACTAAAAAACTTATTCATGCTATTCCAAAAGGATTATAACATGAATATTTTTTTAGTTAGGGTTAAGATATTTTTGAGCAATCTTAATGAGTTTCTAAAATTAAGTTTAACCTTATTTTCAGAAGTAGTAGGTTTAAGTAGATTTGGGGCAAAAAAATTCATAGGTTAAAGTTTATGATAGTTTTGGGGCAAATCATAAAGTTAAGTTTATGGTAAATTTGGTTTATTATTGTTTCGATTTGGTTTAGCGAATATGTAACAAGTTTTTAATTTATCAGTTAAAACACACAATTAATCGATGAAATACGTTTAATTTTAACATTTATACGGTTTTTTCCTACAAATAAATTGTTTCGTTTTTAATTATAATCATAAAAAAACCACTAACAAAAGTGGTTTATATATCAATATTAAACTGATAAATTAACTTTTAAATTATCATTTCTGGGATATCTCCTTCAATGATTAAAGTCCCTTCAGTGGCACTTTTAATATCGTCTACGGATACACCAGGAGCACGTTCTAAAAGCTTAAAACCTTGTTGTGTGATTTCCATTACAGCAAGATTAGTTACTACTTTTTTAACACAACCAACGCCTGTTAATGGTAGAGAACATGTTTTTAGAAGTTTAGATTGTCCTGCTCTATTGGTATGCATCATAGCAACAATAATATTTTCTGCACTAGCGACTAGGTCCATTGCTCCACCCATTCCTTTTACCATTTTACCTGGAATTTTCCAATTAGCAATATCTCCATTTTGAGCAACTTCCATTGCTCCTAAAATGGTTAAATCTACATGCTGACCTCTAATCATTGAAAAGCTAGTAGCTGAATCAAAGAAACTTGCTCCAGGTAATGTTGTTATGGTTTGTTTTCCTGCATTAATAAGGTCGGCATCTTCATCTCCCTCAAAAGGAAAAGGTCCCATTCCTAAAACACCGTTTTCACTTTGAAACTCAACTTCAATATCTTCTCGAACATAATTAGCTACCAATGTAGGAATACCAATTCCTAAGTTCACATAATAACCATCTTGGACTTCTTTTGCGATGCGTTTAGCAATTCCGTTTTTATCTAACATATCAATCTCTTTGTCTTACAGTTCTTTGTTCAATTCTCTTCTCGTAGTGTTCTCCTTTAAAAATACGCTGAACAAAAATCCCAGGGATATGGATTTGATTTGGGTCTAATGTTCCAACTGGAACAAGCTCTTCCACCTCAGCAACTGTTATGTTTGCAGCGCCACACATATTTGGATTAAAATTTCGTGCTGTTCCTTTAAAAATTAGATTACCAGCTTCGTCACCTTTCCATGCTTTTACAAAAGCAAAATCAGCTTTAAAGGCATGTTCTAACACATACATTTTACCATCAAATTCTCTGGTTTCTTTTCCATTAGCGACTTCAGTACCGTAACCAGCAGGTGTATATATTGCAGGAAAACCCGCTTGTGCCGCTCTGCATCGTTCAGCTAAAGTTCCTTGAGGAATTAATTCTACTTCTAGTTCTCCTGAAAGCATTTGTCTTTCAAATTCATCATTTTCACCTACATAAGACGACGTCATTTTATCGATTTGTTTTCCCTGTAATAACAAGCCTAAACCAAAATCGTCGACACCTGCATTATTAGAAATACACTTAAGGCCTTTAACTCCTATTTGGACTAATTTTGCAATAGCATTTTCAGGTATTCCTGAAAGGCCAAAGCCTCCAAACATAAAGGTCATATTATCCTTAACGCCTTCTAAAGCTTGGGAAACATTTGCTACTTTTTTATTAATCATTTCTATAAATTTTGATACCGAAAAATACAAAATAAAAAAGCCATTCTGAAATGAATGGCTATTGATTTTAAGAGTAATTTATTTTAAAAATCTAAGACATCTTTTAAATCATCTGCAGGATCTTTTTCTTCACTATCTCCTGCTTTAAGTTTTTCACAGTCCACTTCAATAGAAAGCTCTTGAGGTTTTTCAAAGTTGCCTTTTGAAACATTAAGTTCTGAGTCTTCATAACAAGCTTTCATATATAATGCCCATATAGGTAATGCCATTGAAGCCCCTTGACCATAGGTAATACTTTTAAAATGAGCAGCTCTATCTTCAGCACCAACCCAAACACCGGTAACTAAGTTTGGAACCATTCCCATAAACCATCCATCACTTTGATTTTGAGTCGTTCCTGTTTTTCCTGCAATAGGATTAGTTAATTCATATGGATAACCTGTAATAATGTCTTTATAGACAGGAACTCTTGAAGCCCAATTATGCCTTAAACGCTGGCCTGAACCACTTTGAGTAACACCTTCCATTAAGTTAATTGTAGTATACGCTACCTCATCACTTAATACATCACGACTCTTTGGAGTAAACTGGTACAATACAGTTCCGTTTTTATCTTCAATACGCGTAACCATTACCGGCTTATTATACACACCTTTATTTACAAATGTTCCATAAGCTGCAACCATTTCATACACACTCAAATCTGGTGTTCCTAATGATATTGCTGGAACTGGTGGAATATCTGACTCTACTCCTAAACTTCGTGCCAAATCGATTACAGGTTGTGGACCAACCTTATCCATTAGACGTGCTGTTATTGTATTGACAGAGTTTGCTAGAGCGCCTTTTAAAGTTAAAAACCCATCATAACGTCCATCAGAATTTTTAGTTGTCCATGGGTCTGGATTACCGTACTTTTCAGCTTCTATTGTAATTTGTTGTCTTGGCAATGTATCACATGGCGATAAATGCAATTGGTCAATAGCAGTAGCGTATACAAATGGTTTAAATGTAGATCCTACTTGTCGCTTTGCTTGTTTTACATGATCGTACTGAAAATGTCTATAATTCATACCTCCAACCCAAGCTTTCACATGTCCTGTTTGAGGATCCATTGACATCATTCCTGGATGTAAAAATGATTTATAGTAACGCATTGAATCAATGGGCTTCATGATTGTATCAACCTCTGATGCTTGTCCATCTTTCCAAGTAAACACAGTCATTTGTGTTGGCTTCTCAAATGATGCTTTTATTTCTTTATCTGTTTTTCCTTTTTCTTTTAGAACTCTCCAACGTTCACCGCGTCTCATTGCATCATTCATTAACTTATCTATTTCAGATTTATCTAGTTCTAAGAAAGGAGCTGTTTTATTTCGGTCAGGTGTGTTTTGGTGATTAAATTCAGCTTGAAGTCTTGGCATATGAAGTTGTACAGCATTTTCTGCATGTTTTTGCATTCTAGAATCTATAGTCGTATATATTTTAAGTCCGTCATTGTATAGATTGTAGTTTTCTCCATCAGGTTTAGGATTGTTTTTTATCCATTTTTTCATAAACCCGTCTAGGTAGGCTCTAAAATAAGTTGCTATTCCTTCACGATGAGATTCTGGAGAATAATTTAGATCTAATTCTGTTTTTTGAAGTGAATCCTTTTGAGTTTCAGTAATAAACTCATATTTTTCCATTTGACTTAATACAACATTTCTTCTGTTTTTTGTGCCTTCAGGATTACGATGAGATCTCGGATTATACAACGAAGAATTTTTAAACATTCCAACCAACATTGCAGACTCTTTTACGTCTAATTCTTTTGGTTCTTTTCCAAAATAGATTCTGGCTGCACTTCTAATTCCGTCTCCATTATTTCCAAAGTCATAAATATTGAAATACATCACAATGATTTCTTCCTTTGTGTATTGACGTTCTAGACGAATGGCAATAACCCATTCTTTAATTTTTTGTGTTACAGCTTCAAATTTATTTTTAGATCTTACACCTACAAACAATTGTCTGGCTACTTGTTGAGAAATAGTACTTGCTCCACCTTTTTTTCCTAGATAAGCAAAGGCTCTTAAGGTTCCTCTAAAATCAATGCCTGAATGATCGTAAAATCTAATATCTTCTGTGGCTACTAAAGCATCAACTAGATGTTTTGGTAATTCATCATAATCAACTGGAGTTCGATTGTCATTTAAATAAAATTTTCCTAGTGTTTTATCGTCTGAGGAAATGATTTCTGTTGCTAAATGAGTTTTAGGATTTTCAAGAATCGTATGGTCTGGCATTTCACCTAAAAAACCCCAAGATGCGAATAAAAAAGTAAGTATGAATAACAAAACAATACCAGTAAATGTCATCCAAAACCAACGTACATATTTTGAAAAATCAACGGTTGTAGTTGATGCTGATTTCTTTTTTACAGTTTTCTTTGCCATAATTAATTTGAATTATTTCGCTCTATTCTAAAGCCAATATCTGTAATACCTTCAAGGTTCATAACACCATTTACTTGACCATTTTTACGCATAGCATGTTGAACTTTAACTTTATACTCTCCTACTTCACTAAAAACATATGGTTCATTAAAACCTTTATACCATAATTTATTTTCTTTAACATCTGTAAATCCTGAGCCTAAAAAAGATCCATCTGGTGCAGTCATTCTATACTCAAGAGTATCTTTTATGGTTTTTCCATTAGGATAATCTAACTCAACAACTAAAAATAAATTGCTGTATTTGTAATCGTTTGTATTTCTTAAATTTACAAATAGGTTATAATTATTAATAGTATCAGGCGCTGTTATTCCAAAGGAGATGACAGAATCTTTATGCCATTGATTCGGTACAGACTTGTATTGGTCAAAAACGTGATTAGAATCACATGACACAACCATTAGGACCATTAAAACAACAAAGTAATGTTTACTTTTTAGCATTATTCTGAGGCTTTTTTCGACGTCTTTGCTTTCCTTTATTCTTTCTAAGTTTGTTTTTGTGTTTTGGACCATCAAAACGTGTAAGACTATCTTGACCAACAACGTTTTCAAACTCTGTTTTAGTATCTTGAATTAACTCAGCAGCATATTCTTCAAGACTAGCTACTTTTTGTTTTGCTTTATTCTTATCAATAATCTCTTTAACCTGATCAGTTGTAAGCACATGCCAATTCATCCACTCACCTTCATAAGCATACCAAAGATGTCCTTTAAAAATATCCGTTTTTTGGCACACAGCTGTTCCCTTTTCAGTATACAATTTTGTATCATTCTTAGGAAAGGCTTTTAATGCATCTAAGTATGCATCTAATTCATAATTTAAACAACATTTAAGTTTGCCACATTGTCCAGCAAGTTTTAATGGGTTTAAAGACAATTGCTGATATCTTGCTGCGGAAGTACTTACAGACCTAAAATCTGTTAACCATGTAGAACAACAAAGTTCTCGTCCACATGACCCTATGCCTCCAAGACGAGCGGCTTCTTGACGAAAGCCAACCTGTTTCATTTCTATACGTGTTCTAAATTCACGTGCAAATACTTTAATCAGCTCTCTAAAATCGACACGTTCTTCTGCAGTGTAATAAAAGGTAGCTTTACTTGCATCGCCTTGATACTCAATATCTGAAATTTTCATTTTGAGCTTCAAATCAATAGCGAACTGACGTGCTTTCACCTTCATTGGCTCTTCTTTGTCTCTAGCTCCAGACCAAACATCAATATCTTTTTGAGACGCTTTTCTATAGATTTTCATGACGTTTTCCTCATCATTAATGTCTATTTTTTTACGTTTCATTTGTACCCTAACCAATTCTCCGGTAAGAGTTACCATACCAATATCATGTCCTGATTTTGCTTGAGTAGCGACTATATCACCTATACTTAATGATAGGTTTTCTGTGTTTTTATAGTATTGTTTTCTTCCGTTTTTAAAACGAACCTCGACACCTATAAATGGTTCTTCTCCTTGAGGCAATGACATATTAGCCAACCAGTCAAAAACAGTAAGTTTATTACAGCTATCTGTACCGCAAGTCCCATTGTTTTTGCATCCTTTTGGTTGTCCATCCTTTCCAGTTGAGCAACTGTTACAACTCATAAATTTTATATATAAATTCTGAAAGGATCTCTTTCAGAAGACGATTCTTAGTTCTTTTGAAATGTAAAGATAAGATTATTTATTGAGTATGATAATAGAGTAAACTAATTCGTTTTCAGTTTCATAACGAGATATAAGCTGTTGTTTTTCAATATTTTAATAACAAAATACGATCATGTGCTTACAATTTTAAATGTTTTCGATGAGTAGATATAAACTTAAAACCAGCAACTATGACTTCAAAAATTACACTATTCCTTTTTATGATTTTAATCTCATGTTTAGGGACTGCACAAGCACCAGGTAATCCAACTGTTAGTGAAGGACCTCCTGTTGATCAAGATAGAAAAGCGTGCATAACTCCTCAACAAAGGAGAGAGATGATTCAGAATATTCAATCTAGTATTGAAGAATTAAAACGAGATAATAAATTATCATTTTCAGAACAACGTAGAGGTAATCATCCCCTTTTTATATGGCCTGTACAAAAAGCAAGTAATGTAAACTTCAACGAAATTTTTAGCATTTATAATTATGTAGATCACAATACAGGATTTCCAAACCAGCTAACCGATTATAATTGTGGAACGAGGACATATGATACTAATGCTGGTTATAATCATGAAGGCACTGATATTGTTACATGGCCTTTCCCTTGGAAAATGTTAGATGACGACGGCGTAGAAATTATTGCGGCAGCACCTGGACAAATTATTGTTAAACATGATGGTGAGTTTGATCGCAGCTGTACCTTTAGCAATCCAGATCCGTGGAATTTAATCATAGTGCAACATAGTGACGGAAGCGTTGCGGCTTATGGTCATATGAAAAATGGCTCAACCACCACAAAAAATGTGGGCGACATGGTTTCTGCTGGTGAATATTTAGGTATTGTTGGAAGTTCTGGTATTTCTACAATACCACATTTACATTTTGAAGTTTTAACCGATGCGACTTTCACCACAATAGTTGACCCTTTCTTTGGTACTTGCAACTCAACAACTGCTGATTCTTGGTGGCAATCTCAAAGTCCATATGCCGATCCAGGAATTAATGCTGTATTAACCCATAGCGCAGCTCCTGTTGTGTTTCCTCCATGTGGAACAGCTGAAACACCTAATATAAGTAATGATTTCGAAACTGAAGATGAAATATTTTTTACTGTATTTTTACGAGACCAGACTGTAGGCGATAATATTAGTCTTGAAATTCTTAGACCTGATAATTCATCTTTGTTTGGTCCGTGGAGTCTTAATGCGACAACAACATCTCCTAATTGGTATTATTATTGGAATTACACTGGTTTTTTTGATATGGTAGGTGAATGGACTTGGCGAGCCACTTTTGGAGGGGAAACTATAAATCACACTTTCAATGTTACTAGTGTATTAAGTATTGATGACAAAGATTTTAAAAATACTTCTGTGTTTCCAAATCCGTTTAATGATACTATTCATATTTCTTCTGGAAAGAAAGTGGTCAAAACTGAAATTGTTGATGTTCTTGGAAAATCAGTCTTATCAATTGAAGATATAGCTAATGGATTAAACAAAGTGGATGTATCTAACTTATCTGAAGGATTATATTTTATTAGACTTCAAAGTAACTCCAATGAAATTAAAACCATTAGGATGATTAAAGAATAAAGTAAAAAAGCTCCATTATGATAATGGAGCTTTTTCTATTTTTTAATACCCTCAAAAATATTTCTTAAATCCTTTTTATAAGGCAAATGATCTGCCCTACCTTTTTTGAAGATATCATTGCTATTTCCTTGCCCTTTTCGCAAAGCCTTCTGCTCCTCAAAAGGTAACTGGTTAATTTCCATACAATTTGAAGAACAACAGTTTTCCATTTGAGTTTTACAATCCTCACATTGAATGAATAGTAAATGACAAGCTTCATTGGCGCAGTTGGTATGCATATCTGCTGGTTTTCCACATTGATGACAATTAGCAATGACGTGCTCAGAAATACGTTCAGAACGACGTTCATCAAAAACGAAATTCTTTCCTAAAAATTTATTTTCTAAATCATTTGCTTCTACTTGTCGTACATAATTGATAATTCCACCTTCTAGCTGAAATACATTTTTAAATCCTTTGTGTTTATAATAAGCACTAGCTTTTTCACAACGAATTCCACCAGTACAATACATCACCAAGTTTTTATCTTCTTTATGTTCTCTAAGGTCTTCCTCTATTAAATCTAGAGATTCTCTAAATGTATCTACGTCTGGTGTCACTGCATTTTTAAAATGGCCTATTTCACTTTCATAATGATTTCGCATATCAACCAACACTGTATTTGGATCTTCAATTAAATCATTAAACCTTGAAGCATCAACATGAACACCTTTGTTAGTTACGTCAAATGAATCATCATTCAATCCGTCTGCTACTATCTTATGACGCACTTTTACCTTTAGTTTTAAAAAAGCAAAATTATCATGCTCTAAAGCAACATTTAATCTTACGTTTTCTAAAAATGAAATGGTGTCTAAATGATTTTTAAAAATTTGAAAATTTTCTGCAGGAACAGAAAGCTGGGCATTTATTCCTTCTTTGGCAATATATATTCTACCGAGAACTTCTTGATCATTCCAAGCCAGAAACATATGGTTTCTGAATATTTCAGTGTTACCAATTTTTGCGTACTTGTAGAAAGAGATAGTTAAGCGATCTTTTCCCGCTTTTTCTATTAATTCTGCTCTTTCTTTAGCACTTAAGCTATTGTACAGTTGCATGCTATACTAATTTAAGTTGTTAAAAAAATTTGAATTACAAAGATAGGAAAAGCATTGACTATAAATATAAAAAAAGCACTTTGGGTGATCCAAAGTGCTTTTTACAGACTAACTCGTTATTAATATTTTTAATTTTATCTTAAAAATATTTTCCGAGCTAGCCGCCATCGGCTTTACAATTACTGTTTGTTTGAACAGAAACTGAAACACCTAAAGCGTTGTTAAAAATAATTTTTCTAAAAAATCTCATCTTTAATTAAAGAATTATTTTTGGGTGGATATGTCATATTACTGACCTTTTTCATAACAAGATTTCCCAATCGCAATTGGTAGATGCAAAATGTTTAAAAAGGTTGCGTCATAAGATTGAAAAAAATTAAAAGATGTTGTAATTTAGCAGACCTATCAAATAAAAACAGATTGAAATGAGCAGTGAAAAAGACGCAAAATTAAAAGCCTTAAAATTAACCTTAGATAAACTTGATAAAGCTTATGGAAAAGGAACAGTAATGAAAATGAGTGACCAAGCGGTTGTTGATGTTGATGCGATCTCTTCGGGCTCTTTAGGATTAGATATTGCTCTAGGTGTTGGAGGATATCCAAGAGGAAGAGTAATTGAAATATATGGCCCAGAATCTTCTGGTAAAACGACATTAACATTGCACGCTATTGCTGAAGCTCAGAAAGCTGGAGGAATTGCCGCTTTTATTGATGCTGAACATGCATTTGATAGAACTTATGCAGAAAAATTGAATGTAGATATTGATAACCTTATTATTTCTCAACCAGACAATGGTGAACAAGCTCTTGAGATTACTGATAATCTAATTCGTTCTGGCGCAATTGATATTGTTGTCATCGATTCTGTAGCTGCGCTTACTCCTAAAAGTGAAATCGAAGGTGAAATGGGAGATTCTAAAATGGGACTTCATGCACGATTAATGTCTCAAGCTCTTAGAAAACTTACAGGTTCAATTAGCAAAACTAATTGTACAGTGATTTTTATTAATCAGCTAAGAGAAAAAATTGGTGTTATGTTTGGAAACCCTGAAACAACTACTGGTGGAAATGCTCTAAAATTTTATGCTTCAGTAAGATTAGATATTAGACGGTCTACACAAATTAAAGAAACCGATGGGAATGTTGCTGGAAATAAAACAAGAGTAAAAGTTGTAAAAAACAAAGTTGCCCCTCCATTCAAAATGTGCGAATTTGACATAATGTATGGTGAAGGTATTTCTAAAGTAGGTGAGATCTTAGATTTAGCTGTTGAACATGAAATTGTCAAGAAAAGTGGTTCATGGTTTAGTTATGGAGAAACCAAGCTTGGGCAAGGAAGAGATGCTGTTAAGGCTTTAATAAAAGACAATCCAGAATTAATGGATGAACTTGAAGACAAAGTTAGAGCGCTTGTAAATGGTGACTCATAAAAAAGCCAAAACAAACTTAAAAATCCCTTAATTGGGATTTTTTTTATTTTTAGACGCAACCTTTAAGGTGATATTGCATCTATATACTGATTAAGGCTAGTATTGCCTAAATATTTATTTATATGAAAAAAATAATTTTATTAGGTTTTATAATCTGTTCAATGTGGTCATGTAGCACTGGAGACGACAATGCACCAGATTTTTATTATGAAACTCTACCTATTGAAAGTGTTAACTTACCTGAAGAATTTCAACTTGGCAGTACACACCAAATATCAATGACATACCTAAGACCTAGTGGTTGTCATTTATTTAATGATTTTTATTTTGTGAGTGAAGGTAATCAAAGAACTATTGCTATAATAAATACTGTTTTTCCAGATCAAGATTGCGAAACATTTGACTATGAATTGGAAGAAGTTTCCTTTAATTTTCAAGTCAATAGCTTTGAAGATTATGTGTTTAGATTTTGGCAAGGAGAAGACAATAACGGAAATGATATTTATTATATCGTTGAAGTCCCAGTAGTAGATTAATCAAATTCATTTAAATTAATAACACCAATCCGATTGAGTTTAGAACAACTCATAGCACAATGTAAAAAAAATGATGCTCAGGCTCAAAGTCAAATATATAAGCTCTATGCGAGTAAACTGTTTTCGATTTGCTTGAAGTATTCGCGTAACTATGCTGAAGCTGAAGATAATTTACAAGATGCTTATGTTACCATATTTAAAAAAATAAACCAATTTAAAAGTGAAGGCTCTTTTGAAGGATGGTTAAAACGAATAACAATAAACACAGCCTTACAACGCTACAGAACCGTTGGTGTTTATGATATTATTAATGAAGATCAAATTGAAGACGTCTCTGTTGAAATTGATGAAGACAATATTAGTTTAGATTTTTTATTAGAAATAATACAAGGATTACCTAATCGATATAGATTAGTATTCAACCTGTATGCCTTAGATGATTTCTCTCATAAAGAAATTGCTAAAATGTTAGAGATTTCTGTAGGCACATCAAAATCAAATTTAGCGCGAGCGCGATTGATTTTAAAAGACAAAATAGAACAATATAAGGCGAAAAACAATTCGCAAAGTTTATAATGAACGACAAAAAAAATATAGATAAACTCTTTAAAGAGCAACTTAAAAATTTTGAAGTGGCTCCTAAAGATCATGTCTGGGAAAACATTCAAGAACGACTCCACGAAGAACCTCGTAAAAAACGACGTGTCATTCCTATTTGGTGGAAATTGGCAGGAATTGCAGCCGGAATAATTTTATTTTTTACGGTTGCTAATCAGGTTTTTAATACTTCTGAAAAAAATGAGGTTTTAAAAGATGTTATTGTTGATGATTCTAAAATAATAGAGGATACCTCAAAAACTAAAGACGTAAACAAATCTAAAGAGCAATACGATCCTTCAGATGACATATTACAAAATGATTCAGAAGAACAAATTGCTAATTCTAACTCTGAATCAAATGACAAAATATCGGATGAAACAGACGATAAAAAAGAAAAAAATTCAGTTAATAAAAACAAAAGTAATTCTATTATCGGATCAGATCAAAAGGATGATTTTAATATCGCTTCAGAAAGCTCTAATTCTCTAAATGATAAAGAGAATAAATCTCAAAATTCGAATACAACAAATTCAAATAATAAGACCAAATCTAATAACGATTACAAAGAATTACTTGAGGAAAAGAAAACACCACTTCAAAAGCCTTTGACTAAAGATGCTGTTGCTAAATCTTCAAATACACCTTCTTCTGAATCTAATAAAGACTCAAAAAATGTAATAAAAAACAAATCTGAAATTGATAAGATCCTTAAATCAGCTAAATCAGACACTAATACTAGTGTTGTTGATACTGATATTAAAAACAAAGACGTTTCAGATTCAAAAAAGAGTTCTACAGAAGGCGCTAAAAACAATACAATAGAAGGCGCAAAAAACAATGAAGACACAAACACCACTATAGCTGAAACAGAAAACACAGACCAAAAAGAAGACGTAAATGCTATAGAAAATGCTATTGCTGAAGCTGAAGACACAGATGAAAAAGAAGAAGAGGAAGAGAAACTAAACAGGTGGAGCGTTTCGCCAAACGTAGCGCCTGTTTATTTCAGTTCTTTAGGAGAGGGTTCTCCTTTAGACAATCAGTTTGTTGAAAACACCAAAGAGTCAGAAATTAACATGAGTTATGGTATTAAAGGAAGCTATGCCGTAAACAAAAAATTTAAAATTAGAGCTGGTATAAATAAAGTGCAAATGGGTTACAAAACTAATGATGTGTTAATTTTTGAAAACACAAACCCAGTTGCTCGAAGTACGCGACAAATTGCCAATGTTGACTTAGTTGATAGTATGAGTCAACACTCTATTTACAGCGCACGTAGTTTTAAATTTGAAAATGCACCTGCAACCTTATTTACAAAAGAGCAAGGTTCTCTAGATCAACAACTTGGATTTATTGAAGTTCCTATTGAAATTGAATATAGTATCGTCGAGAAAAAAATAGGGCTAAATATTATTGGTGGATTTAGCACATTGTTTTTAAGTGATAATGATGTGTACGCTGTTTTAAACAATGGCGACAGAACACGTTTAGGTGAAGCAAGTAATATCAAAGACTTGAGTTATACTGCCAATTTCGGAATTGGTTTTGATTATAACTTTTCGAAACAATTTCAATTTAATCTTGAACCCGTATTCAAGTATCAAATAAATACATTCAATAATACGTCTGGTGATTTTAACCCTTACTTCATAGGAGTATATACTGGACTAAGTTTTAAGTTTTAGGTTTTTTAGTTGGTTAGATAGTTATTGTTAAACCTCAATAACGACTGAAAAGCTACTCTGTGCCAAGGGTAGCTTTTTGGTTTTTATTAAATACCAATAATTGATTTAATATTAACTCTTTAGATGTTTTATTCAATTGTCTAGTGTCTTCAACAGTCAATCCTTCAGTAGAAATAAATTCATGGATTTTAGCTCTCATAAGTCCAGGGCTTCCGCTAAAGAAAGTATAGGAAAATCGCTTTTTGTTATCTGCAAAAGTTAATGGTACAATAGGTATTTGATGATTAATTGCCATCCTGAAAGCACCATCTTTAAATTCATCTAAAACAATATTATCTTCTGGGACACCTCCTTCAGGAAAAATACAAATACTCATCCCTTGCTTTAATCGACGTTGTGCCCTTAAAAACACGGCTTGTCTACTTTTCTGACTACTTCTATCTACTAAAATACTAGTTCGTTTGTAGAAAAAGCCAAACAATGGAATTTTAGCTAACTCCTTTTTACCAACAAACACAAAAGGATTTTTAACTGCTACTAGCATCAACATAATATCTGCCATAGACGTATGATTAGCAATAAACATATAACTTTTTGAAGCTTCAGGAATTTGCGCTCTTTCAATTTTAACATTAAAACCCATACCTACAAGAATAAAACGAGCCCATAATTGAGCGATCTTAAAAAAGAATGGATACCAAGATTCTTTAAGAATAGAAATAATAAGTAGTGGAAACAGAATTATAATTGGAAGCGCTACCAAAACATAGAACCAAATACGGTATAAAACCCAAAAGATGTACTTAAATAGCTTCATGTGGCTCAAAACTAGTCAAATTTATTCAACAATTCTACTAAAAAAATTACCTTTGCTGACGATATAAGTTGAAATAGTAATTAAATTTATTTCTGGTTTACAGAAAGTAATTATGGCAAGAATACTAACAGGTATACAGAGTACAGGAACTCCACATTTAGGAAATATTTTAGGCGCAATGATGCCAGCGATCAAAATGGCAAATGATGGCACAAATGAATCATTCCTTTTTATTGCAGATATGCATTCCCTAACTCAAATAAAAGATTCTGAAACCTTAAGATTAAACACATATTCTACTGCTGCTACCTGGTTAGCTTTTGGACTAGACATTGAAAAAACAGTGTTTTACAGACAAAGTGATATTCCTCAAGTCACTGAGTTATCTTGGTATTTAAGCTGTTTCTTTCCTTATCAGCGTTTAACACTTGCCCATAGTTTTAAGGATAAAGCAGATCGTTTAGAAGATGTTAATGCAGGATTATTTACCTATCCAATGTTAATGGCTGCTGACATTTTATTATATGATTCTGAAATCATTCCTGTTGGAAAAGACCAGTTACAACATATTGAAATGACACGTGATGTGGCATCACGTTTCCATGCTAAAATGGGAGAAACATTTGTATTACCTGAAGGAAAAGTACATGAAAATACAATGCTCATTCCTGGAACTGATGGTGAAAAAATGAGCAAAAGTAAAGGTAATATTATTAATATCTTTTTACCTGAAAAAAAACTACGGAAACAAATCATGTCTATCGAAACGGATAGTACTCCTTTAGAAGATCCTAAAGAATGGAACACTTGTAATTGTTTTGCGATTTATCAATTGTTAGCTTCAGAAGATGAGATTAATACCATGAAATCTAACTACGAAAATGGTGGTTATGGTTATGGTCATGCAAAACAAGCATTATATGAGTTAATCTTATCTAAGTTCGAAACACCAAGAGAACGTTACAATCATTACATGGAAAACCTCAATGAAATTGATGATGCTTTAGCTATTGGTGCAGACAAAGCAAAGGCTGTTGCTAATGCTGTTTTAAAACGTGTGAGAGAAAAAACAGGTTATTAATGAAACGGTTAATCTGGTTTACAATAATAAATATAACAGCAATGCTGTTTTTGATTGCTTCAAGAATTGATTCTGTAAATGACACCGTTGATTTGATTCTTATTGGTATTGCTATTTTTCTCATAATTGCTAATTTGATTCGCTTTTTTGTAGAGCGTAAGAAATTAAACAAGTTCAAATAGTTTCCCTGGAAGTGGTCGCGCTACACCTTTTAATTCCATAGTAAGTAATATACTAGCAACCTTAAAAATAGGTAGTTTACATTCTAAAGCGATGATATCTAGAAGTTGTTTGTCATTATCCTTAAGATAATTATAAATGATTTGTTCTTCAGAAGTCAACTCAACAAACATCTGTTTTTGAATTACAGATTGTTGTTTGGTTTCTAATTCCCAATTCAAAATATAAGGTATATCCATAGGGTTTGACAACACATGTGCTTGTTGATACTTAATTAAATTGTTACAACCCAAGCTTTGACTGTCAGTAACACGACCAGGAACTGCAAATACATCTCTGTTATAGGAGTTTGCAATGTCAGCTGTTACTAAACTTCCACCTTTTTCAGCAGATTCAATAACGATTGTGGCTTCACTCATTCCTGCGATAATTCTATTTCGTTTTAAAAAATTATTTCTATCAAAAGTGTCAGAACTCCAAAAGTCTGTGAGAAACCCACCGTGTTTTTCAACCAAAGCAATATATTTTTTGTGAGTTTTCGGATAAATTTGATTCAATCCATGAGCCAAACAACCGATGGTTTGTAACTTGTGTCTAATGGCCGACTTTTGAGCAGTAATATCTGTTCCGTAAGCAAAACCAGAGACTATAATTGGATTAAAAATGGCTAATTGTTCAATTAACTTCTCACAAAATGCAATACCATAGGTTGTGATTTTTCTTGTACCTACAATACTTATGATTCGCTGTTGTTTAAGATTTATGTGTCCTGTTTGAAACAATAAAATTGGAGCATCTATGCAATGTTTTAGTTTTTCTGGATATAAATCATCTGAAAAATATAAGCATGAAATCCCATTATCTTTAATAAATTGTAATTCTTCTTCAGCAGCTTTTATATGTTCTGAATTGAATAATCCATTTATTGTGGCTAATCCAATACCATCAATTTTAAGAAGATGTTGATGCTTTTCTTTTAAAACTGCTTCCGCTGAACCACAATAGCTAATTAGTTTTTTGGCAATGATATCTCCTATTTTAGGAACATGTTGTAGTGCTAGTACATACATCAATTCGTTTTCAGTCATTTTTTTGTAGATTATTTTCTATGAAAATAGTAAAAATTCCCTTGTTAATAAATACTTGAATGGATGTTTTATTCGCTTACAAAAATTTTTAACTTTGTTTCTATGCAACTAGAGACTTATATCAGCGATTTATTATATAGATATGATTGTGTTACAGTGCCTAATTTTGGTGCCTGTTTAACACATCGTGTTTCGGCAAAGATTCATGAATCTACTCATGCGTTCTATCCTCCCAAAAAAGTATTGTCTTTTAACGAACAACTACAAAATAATGACGGGTTATTAGCAAACTATATTGCTGATGTTGAAAAGGTTCCTTATGAAGTTGCTGTTGAAAAAGTAGCAAAACATGTAAAATCAATTAAGTCGTATTTAGTTGAAGGCGAAACTATTGCGTTTCAAAACATTGGAGAATTATTACTAAATAATGAAGGAAAAATCAATTTTGAACCTTCGCTTCATATAAACTATTTAACAGATGCGTTTGGATTATCTCAATTCACTTCCGGAGATATCACACGAGAAATCTATAAAGAAGAAACTGAAGCCATTGAGGAAGTAATTCCGTTAACCATTACTCCAGAAAAACGTAAATCTCGCCCTTATCTAAAATATGCTGCCATCGCACTAATTGCTTTAACCATTGGTAGTTTTACTGCGTCTAAGTATTATGCTAATCAAGTTGAATCGCATAATCTATTGGCACAAGAAGAAGCAAACGAACAATTAGAAGTGAAAGTACAAGAAGCTACTTTTATCATTGACAATCCATTGCCAGCTGCAACACTGTCTGTAGAACAAAAACCAATAGGAAATTATCATATTGTTGCAGGTGCCTTTAGAATTGAAGCTAATTCAGATAAAAAGGTAAATCAATTGCGAGCTCAAGGTTATAAAGCTCGAAAAATTGGTGCTAACAAATATGGCCTTCATCAAGTGGTTTATGCAAGTTTTTCTGACAGACTTGAAGCGTTACAAGCGCTAAGACAAGTAAAACGGGAACATAACAGAGACGCTTGGTTGTTAGTTAAGGCTTTAGATTAATATCTACATTCTCTTTTAATAATTACAATTCAACCTTACCTTTGCACTTTCAAAGAAAGAAAGCTTATCTCGATATGTCGAGACTATAATTGTTAAACAAAAATTCATGGAACCAAAAACTGCATTTCAGTCTAAAACCATAATGACCGATTTGGTCTTACCTAGTGAAACTAACCCAATCAATAACTTATTCGGTGGAGAGCTTTTAGCTCGTATGGATCGTGCTGCTAGTATTGCTGCAAGACGACATAGTAGGCGAATTGTTGTAACCGCTTCCGTGAATCATGTTGCTTTTAACCGTTCTGTTCCTTTAGGAAGTGTCGTCACAATTGAAGCAAAAGTTTCTCGTGCTTTTACAAGCTCTATGGAAGTATATATGGATGTCTGGATAGAAGATCGTGAATCTGGTGAATGTATTAAAGCCAATGAGGCTATTTATACCTTTGTGGCAGTAAATGAAACAGGTCATCCAGTAAAAGTGCCTCCATTAATTGCAGAAACAGCTTTAGAAAAAGAACGCTTTGAAGGTGCACTTCGTCGTAAACAATTGAGTTTAGTACTTGCTGGAAAAATGAAGCCTAGTGATGCTACCGAATTAAAAGCCTTATTTGAATAACATACATCCTTAATTAAACGTTTATTGACTAGCGTAGTCATACCATAGAATCAAATATCAAATTCTATGAAGACTTGTATTACATTACTGCTTACAATCGGGTTATTAAGTTTCAATTCTTGTGCTTCTCGTGTGGTTATGTCACCGACAACAGTAGCTGTTATTAAAACACCTCCGAAAACTCACAAAATTGTAAAAGTAAAAGGAAAACGATTTTATTTTTGGAATGGAAAGCATTACAAAAAAACGCGAAGAGGTTAGATTTTTGTGAGGGTATAAGAGGTTTACATTTTATAAACCCAAATGGCAGGATTTTGTGTTTTAGAATCTTTATACACACCAAACCCTAACATAGTTTCTCCTGTTGAACGATTAGTAGACACCTCTCCTATTTCTTGCTTGGTAGTCACTTTATCGCCTTTTTTGACAGAGATTTTAGACATGTTTTTATATACTGTAATGTAATTACCATGTCGAATCATCACCACTGGATTTGCGTTAGGTATCGCTAGAATTTCAGATACTGTGCCATCAAAAACAGCTCTAACTTTAGTCCCTTTTTCTGTAGCAATTTTAACACCTTGACTATTTATAGAGACTGTTCTATCTATTGGCGAAGGTTGTTTTCCATATCGTACTTTAACGACACCTTTTTGAACTGGCCATGGTAGTTTCCCTTTATTAGACTCGAAGTTTCTTGCTAATGCTCTCGCTTCGGGTGTTAAAGCAAACCCTTTTGAAGATGAAGATTTTCCTGCTTTTTTATTTGATGCAGCAATAGCGGCACGAATTAAACGATCTATTTCACGATCTATTCTATTTATTTCTTGTTGCTTTTTCTTTGCCTGAGACGCATAGGTGTTTAAATTTTTACGAATAGAAGCCATCAGCTCTTCTTGTTCTTTGAGCTCTATTTCTAATTGCTTTTTTACTTGTCTATTTTCAAGAACCAACTTGTCTTTATCCTTTTTTTGACGTAATAAATCTGTATTGAGTTTTTGTAATTTAAGCGTTTTAACTTTTATCAATTCACCTTGTTCTTTTTGATGATTTGCATATTGCTTAATGTACTGTAATCGTTTGTAAGCCTGTTTAAAATTATCTGAAGACAGCAAAAACATCACTCGACTTTGTTCAGATTTGTTTTTGTATGATTTGACAACCATATCAGCATAGCTTTCCTTTAATTCTTTAAGTTGGTTTCTTAAGCTCGTAATTTCATTTTGATTAGCATTAATCTCCCGTGTTAAAAGATTCGCTTGGTCATTAGTCACTTTAATTAGGTTTCGTCTTACATTAACCTTTGTGTTTAAGTCTTCAACTAATGACACTAATGATTTCTCCTTTTTTTTATCTGAAAATAAAAGCGCATTTATTTGCTTTAGCTCATTTTGAAACTTTTGTCGCTTTGCTTCTAATTCTTTTTGTTTATCACTTTGAGAATAAGCCACAAGATTACCAAAAATCAAGCATAGTAATACAATAATGTAGGTTGATTTATGGCGCATCTTCTAGTATTATTTCTTTAAATCCTGAAGGAATTTTAAACGGAAAGCGAACTTCTTCATTTAATAAAACAGATTTATATTCCATAGCAATAATCACTTCATCATTATCTTCAACTGCCATAATTTTTATGTCTTTTGGAAGGATTTCCTGATCGACATCTTGGTAGGCTAAATAATCTACTTGAAGAAAACGTCTTTTTAATGGCTGAAGCAATTGTTGAGAATCCATTTTAAAATGAGAAGGATTCAGCAATAAAAACAACTCTAATAATGCAGTTTGCTCTTTAGGCTGCAATATGTAAGATTTATCATTTGTTGAAGCTGTATATTTTCCGTCTTTTAAATTGAAAAGCGATTCACCTAGCAACAAACTCTGCACCTTTTTAAAATTAAGCTCTACACCTAATAAATTACTCAGTAAGGCATAATCACCTTCAAAATATTGGTTATTGATTCTATCGTAAAATCTAACTTGATCTGGAGTAATCATGGCTCTAGCTAAACCCAGTGTTGCATTTATCCAAATGGTTTTGTCTTTTTCCATTCTGAGATTAACTGAATAGCCTTGTTCTTGTAAGTCTTGCGTGTAATCTATCTTTACTTTTGCTTGAAGCGTATTAAATTTAGCGTCTTGCTTAGCGTTTTCTTTAATCAATTGCTTTGCAGAAATTGCATCATTTATCTCACCTGAAGCCGTAATCGTTTTTGCCGATTTACAAGAAGTGACAAATGCAACGAAAAGAATTACGAAATATAATTTATAGAGTTTCATATGATTATTGCTTAGACAAGTCAGCTGCCTTTTTAGCAAACGCTTCAGATTTAGTTATATTATTATTTTGTTTGTATGCTTCACTCAATTGGATGTAAAAATCTGAAAGCATTTTAGGATCGTCTACCACAAAATCAACTCCCATTTCTAAAGTTTCAATTGCTTTCTTAGGTTGATTCAATTTATTATTTGCTACACCATTTACTAAATATAAAACAGGTTGTGCTGGATATAACTCTAAAGTCTCTGCGCTTAATTTTTCAGCTTCAGAATCTTTGTTTAAATCTAAACGCAACATAAGCACATCTTTTATAGTATTAAAATCGTTTGGGTCTTCAGTTAATATCTCTTCTAAATAGCCAAGTGCCTTTACTTTATCATTTACTTTTAGGTGATATTGCGCTAACTCTCTTAATGTCTTTGGGCTCTTGTCGTCATCTATTAAAGAGGTGATTTCAACAAGTTGAGGTTCGTATTCTGGATGTTTAGAAACAAAGCTCACAAAATCATTCAACACTTTTGCTTTTGCTTCTGGTTTTATGTTTGGACTTGTTAATACAATTCTCATTGAGTTTATAGCGTCATCTGTTGCATTATCATCTAAATAAAATTTATACAACGCCAAATGCACTAATTTAGATTCAGGATTTGATTCAAGTAAATTCTTTGCAGTATCAAATGCTTTTTTTGTGTCACCTGTTTCACTATATCTGTAAATAAGTCTAAGATACGTTGATTCGTCTTCAGGATTGCTTTTAATACGGTCTTCTAGGTTTTCAATACGATCATCATCGTTACCAGTAAGATCATAAATTTGATTTCTTAAATAGTCTCTATCTTGATTGTAGCCAAACTCAGAATCGAGTTCATCTAAAATATTAAGAGCATTATTATACTTCTTGGCTTCAATATATAGACTCGCTAAATCCTGCTTATAATCTGGATGAAACTTCACCAGCTGTTTAACAGTCTTTAAAGCCTTATCAAGGTCATTTTGTTGCATATACACATCGTAAAGCTCATCTAAAAACCATTCGTTTTCTGGAGATTTTGAAATTGCTTCTTTTAATGCATCTTCAGCAGCGCCAAAGTTTTTAAGCATTTTATAATTTTTCCCTAACTCAAAAAACAAAGTGGGATCTGTATCGTTAATTTTAATACATTTTAGCAAAGACTTAACCGAACGGTCATAGTTTTCAATTCCTTTTTGTTTTAAAGCTTCAAAAAAATGTTCTTGATAAGCATCTTCGTAATTTCCTAAATCATCATCAGGTAATTTATTAAAATCTACTTGAGCATAATTTATCTGCGGAAAAAAGACTATTCCGAAGACTAAAATAAATATGCAAGCTTGTTTATTCATATGTGTTTTAAATTCTTTGCTTACGCTCTGAATGATAATTAATTCAATTTTTATTCCAAAATGGAATAATCACCAATACTAATACTTGAAAAGTTTCCATCATAGCTAACGTGATTACCAATCATTGCATTGTCTAAATTAGCATTTTTAATGGTTGTATGTGTTTGTATTAAGCTATTTTTAACTGTTGAATTTTCAATTGTACAATGATGTCCTATACTAACATTAGGGCCTACAGTTGTATTATTCAAAACGACATTTTCTCCAATACAACAAGGTTCAATAATTGTAGAATTGTTATTAGAAACTGAACTAGCGACTAATTGTTCTTGATTATCTGAAGCTAAGAACCCTAACATTTTAGCATTGGTCTCAAGTGTCACTTTTTTATTACCACAATCCATCCATTCATCTACAGTTCCAGTTTTGAAGATTCTGCCTTCGGCCATCATACGCTTAATACCGTCATTAATTTGGTATTCACCTCCATTCATTATGTTTTCGTCTAAGATTTCTTGAAGCTTTCCTTTTAAAACGGCAACATCTTTAAAGTAATATATGCCAATTACGGCTTGATTACTAACAAAAGTTTCTGGTTTTTCGACCAATTCAACAATTTCTTCCTTCTCATTAAGTTTAACAACACCATAAGCTTCAGGATTTGCTACACGCTTCGTCCAAATCACACTATCGGCTTCAGGATCTAAATCAAATTCTGCTCGAATAAGCGTATCAGCATAAGCAATTACTGCTGGACCAGATAATGAGGGTTCTGCACTCATAATCGCGTGTCCAGTACCTAAGGGTTGATCTTGACGATAAATTGAAGGTTTAGCTCCTAAACTTGTAGCCAAACTTTTTAAACTATTTACAACATCATCTCCAAACCAAGCTGGATCACCTAACACAAATGCAATTTCTTCAATAGGTTGCTTTAATACTTTTGCGATATCTTTAACTAATCGGTGAACAATTGGTTGTCCTGCAACTGGAATTAATGGTTTTGGAACTGTTAAACTGTGAGGTCTAAGACGAGAACCTCGTCCAGCCATTGGTACTATTATTTTCATGCTTTATGTTGATTCGTTTATTTTTTAATTTTCTTTATTTTACTCCTGTGCTACCAAAACCACCTTCTCCTCTAACAGTTTCTGATAGTTCTGTAACTTCTTCCCATTCTGCGCGATCATGTCTTGCAATCACTAATTGAGCGATACGTTCACCATTATTAACCTCAAAATCTTCGCTTGATAAATTGACTAAAATCACTCCAATTTCACCTCTATAATCAGCATCTATAGTTCCGGGTGCATTTAAAACAGTGATTCCTTTTTTTGCTGCTAATCCACTTCGTGGTCTTACTTGTGCTTCAATACCAACAGGTAATTCAATAAAAAGTCCTGTGCCAACAATGCTTCTCTCTAGAGGCTTTAAAACTCTTGATTCAGAAATACTGGCTCTTAAGTCCATTCCTGCTGAAGCAATAGTTTCATAATGCGGTAAATCGTGGTTAGATTTATTTATTATTTTAATCTTCATTTTAAATTGTTTAGAGATTCTTCGCTAATGCTCTGAATGACAAGTTAATTTCGGTTTAGCAATAGTTTTAATTCCTTTCGTTCTAAAAAAGCAATAATAGCTACAAAGATTAGCAAAAATACAGTTCCTAATAACATATTTCTATCGAAATAGTAATAAGTTATAAAACTAAATGCGGTACTAATTAACAGGTATAATGAAATTCGTTTTAAATCATAAGGCACTGGGTAATATTTTCTACCCAATACGTAAGAGATTAACATCATCAAACCATAAGCAATGAGCGTTGCATAAGCACAAGCCATAAATCCAATTTTTGGAATAAAGATGACATTAAAAGTGATAGTAATGGCTGCTCCTATTAAAGAAATATACATTCCGAATCGAGTTCGATCTGTCAGTTTATACCAAATAGAAAGGTTGTGGTAAATACCTAAACATAGATTGGCTAATAATACAATTGGAACAATGTCAAGAGCAATTAAATAACTTGGACTTTTAATTATAACGGAAGAAATGAAATCAATATATATAGTAACAACAACTAATCCCAAAGCACCAACAATGGTAAAGTATTTTAATATTGTTGCATACGTTTGAGTGGCGTTTTCTTTGTCAGAATGATTAAAGAAAAACGGCTCTGCTCCCATTCTAAATGCTTGTATAAACAAGGTCATGAACACTGCGATTTTATAACAGGCACTATATGCACCATTAATCTCTTGTCCTAAAACATCAGGTATAAACCATTTATCAAAATTTTCATTTATCACAAATGCCAATCCAGCAACCATAATTGGTATTCCATAATTAAGCATTTGCTTAAAGATTGAGATATCAAATTTAAGTTTCGTTTTTAAGAAATACGGAGACACTAAAACTAACACAATAACACTAGCTATCAGGTTTGCTATAAATGTATATTCTACTTTTTCTGAAATAGTAAATAACTTTTGGATACTTTCTATACCATAAGATTCTGAAAGAAATATGATATTTAATCCTACAATTATTAGAACATTGATAATCTTAATCGCTGCAAATCGTACTGGACGACCAGTGACTCTTAGGTACGCAAAAGGAATGACTATTAATGCTTCTAAAAGAATAATACTTACTAATATGACATAGAATTCTGGATTAATACGAAGCGCTTCAGAAATTTGTGCTTTTAAAGACAATAGTAATCCACCAAACAATACTGTTGTGGTTAATAATGAAATTAATGCTGTAGAAAGGACTTTTTCCTTGTCTTTATGCTTACTGAAAAATCTAAAAAATGAGGTTTCCATCCCATAACTTAAAATGACATTGAAAAAAGCTACAACAACATAAAATTCTGTATTTTCCGAGTACTCATCATTTTTAAAAACACCTGTATATAAAGGAACCAATAAAAAATTTATAAGCCTAGGAAGCACTATGGCTAAACCATAAATAACTGTGTCTTTAAAAAAAGTTTTTAAAACGCTCAAAAGTTGTGTTTTGGTCTGCTAAAAATACGTTTTTAGCTAATGTTAACCAAAGATATGTTATTGTCTGCTAGGAGGAGCACTAGGATAGTGTAGAGGTTGCTTAATTTTAATATTTGAGATTTTAAAGTATAACGTTTCATTATTCTTAAGATAAGAAATTACGCATTCATTTTCATTAAGTTCAAATGGAGCTTCTTTAATAAGTGGAGGTAATTTGTTTTTTGATTCTTCATACATATCTGAACTCAATATGATGTCTTGTGAATGATTCTCTTCGTTATAAAATTGTCCAACATATACATCCTTATTACCATTAACAAAATCAAGTGTTGCTTTTTGTCCCCTAAAAAATATACTATCTAAAACAACTGAATTATTAGCGACTGGAATGTAAACGTTAATTCCTGAACCGCCTTTCTTAGTTCCTGCTGCCCATTTTTGAGCATATACTTCACCTATTGCAATTGGCGCATGCTTCTCTAGTTTTTGAGCTGAAGAACATTGGGAAAAACTAGTCGTAATAGCAAGCATTAATAATAGTGAGAAAATATATTTGAAAGATTTCATAGCAAAATAATAAGTTTTATAAAGATACAATTTCAAATTTAGTGCCATAAAAAACCTAACTCATTTAAGTTAGGTTTTAATCTATAACGTTACAATGTGATGCATCTAATTTTTAATTTGTTGTAAAATTTCAAGCTCTTTTTTTATTTGTATTCCAATAAAAAAGCCTAAAATCAATAACACAAATATTCCAGAAATTGAAATATAAATATAAAACCCATGAGATAAATTATCTTTAAAAAAAGGCATTAAAATTATAAAACCAACGATATATAGTATTAAAATAATAGGTGTAAAGATATAGTGTGTTTTAAGTCTGTTTTTATAATACTTGGTAATATCTTGCTTAAAAGATGTAACGTTAGTAGTAACATCCAATTTATTGAGTTTACTCATACTTAAGTATTCTAAAATGATTCTAACTAATAATACACTAATCATTAAGAAAAGAGCAAATGAAACTAAGGCGTGACTATACGCATTAATATAAAAGAAAAATACTACTAAGATTAAGACTGTTATTGATAAAACTATGTTCGCTATTTGCTGCTTCTTTTTAAGAAATGAAATTCTTTTAATGATGTCTTTCGAACCATTATTTGGTGCTTCTGTTTTTGGCTGTTGAGTCCATTGAGACTTTAAATCGTTGAATTCTGTCATTGCTTTACACATTTAGTTAATTCATTTTTTATTCTATGTATTCTAACCCTAATGGTTTCATGTTTTAATCCCATAATGTCTGCGATCTCTTTTTGGGGCAAACCTTCTAATTCGAGTAAAATGATACTTTTGTTTTCTATTTTAAGTTTATTTATACACCTATATAGTTGGTTTAATTGTAACTCTTTTTCTTTTGAATTTTCGTCAATAACTAATTCCAAATGACTTAAATGCTGTTTAATTGGCACTGGTTTTTTCTTCCGTAATTCAATTAAACAAGTATTTACCGTAATCCTGTAAATCCATGTGGATAAACTAGATTCATTTCTAAAAGAGCTTAAATTATTCCAAACTTTAATAAAGGTTTCTTGCGTCAAATCTTTGGACAAAACTTGGTTACCATTGGTGTATCCTTGACAAATTCGAAATACCTTCCCGTAGTTTTCAGTATAGATCGCTTCAAATTTAGATTCTAAGTTGCTCATGGATTATTCTAGTTCTTTTTGTATTTGTTTTAAGAGCCATTCTGGCTGATCAAACATTACAAAATGAGCGGATGCTTCGGCATAATTAATTGTATATGTTTTTAAGTGTTGATATTGGTCTTCATAATTCTTTTTGACCATATCCAATCCATAGGGTTGAGTTGCAGCTAAAATCGCTACAGGCACAGTTACTTTAGCTAATGTATTCCTTAGATCTAATTTAAGTAAATCTGTATAGCCATATACATAAGTTTCTCTATCAGACATAATTATCCAATCTTTAATTTGTTGTTGCTTATTTTTTTTCAATACCATACCAGATGCCATTTGGTTGGCCATGATTTCAAAGTTTGTCTCATCCATATCTATAATTCTCTGATTATACGGATTATCATAAACGATGTTCTCACTATTGAAATTGGGCATCATTAATGCGCCTATTGAAGGTAATGCGTCTACTACAATAACTTTTTTATAGGTAGCACCTTCTTCTGAAGCTAACCACATACCCAATGTTCCCCCTAAACTGTGCCCAATAATTGTAGCTGTTTCAAGTTTATTTTCTGCAATATAAAGAGATAGTCCTTGTTTAATTTTTGACAACCACGGTTTCTCAACTGCTGGGACATTTCCAAAACCTGCGAAAGTAAAAATATGACATTGATTTGTTTTAGAAATTTCTTCTACTAATTCATCCCAGACTTCGCCAGTACATGTAAATCCAGGAAACAATAATACTGGAGCTCCTTTTCCAATAACATCTACATCAAATACTCTATTATCGGCTTCTAAGCTGAAGCTTATAATACTTATGGTAACTAAAATAATTTGCTTTATTAATTTCATCATCTAAATTTTAATTGATTTTCTCTTTAGATACAAAACCATAAAAATGTTACAGAAAAGTTTAGATATAAAAAAACCTAACTCGTAAAAGTTAGGTTTTTAAATATAATTTGAGATACTAAATCAGATTTAGTAGACTACTTTATTCTAATTATTTAATGCTTCAGCTCCACCAACAATTTCTAAGATTTCATTTGTAATGGCAGCTTGACGTGCTTTATTGTAAGTTAATTTCAACTGATCTCTCAATTCTGTTGCGTTATCTGTTGCTTTATGCATTGCAGTCATACGGGCTCCATGTTCACTAGCAAAACTATCTCTTATTCCCTTGTATAATTGTGTTTTCAATGATTTAGGAATTAACTGCTCAACGATTTCAGCTTTAGAAGGTTCGAAAATGTAATCTAGATTGACATCAGAATCACTTTCAAAAGGAACAATTGGTAAAAACTGTTCAGTCATTACAATTTGTGTAGCTGCATTTTTAAACTTATTGTAGATAATTTCAATCTTATCGAATTCACCTTCAACAAATTTTTCCATCAGCATTTCTGCTATTTCAGCTACATTATCAAAAGTTAAGTCATCATAAACTTCGCTTTTATTTGCAATAACCTTATTCGTTTTTTTAAAAGCATCATTTCCTTTCTTACCTATCGCTAAATAAGACACCTCTTGATTAGCATACTTTTCGGAAGCCAATTTAGTAACTTCTTTAATGATGTTAGAGTTAAATGCTCCTGCTAAACCTCTATTAGAAGTAATAGCAACCAACAACACTTTATTTACTTCTCTTTGGTCTGAATACTTACTCCCAGAATCAGCATCTAAAGTTGCGCTTAAGCTCTGTAAGAGCTCGGTTAACTTATCTGCATATGGTCGCATAGCAGTAATAGCATCTTGGGCTTTCTTCAATTTAGCAGCAGATACCATTTTCATGGCACTGGTAATCTGCATCGTTGAAGATACTGAAGATATTCTATTACGTATTTCTTTTAAATTCGCCATATTATTAAATATGAAATCATCCTGTTTCCTTTTCAGGAAACAGGATTATTAGTTATGCTCTATATTTTCCTGATAAATCCTTAGCAACAGTAGTTAAGGTATCAATTACTTCATCAGTTAATTTACCTGCTTTTAAAGTCGTTAACACACCATTGTGCTTCGCTTTAAGGAATTCGATATAATCTCTTTCGAATTCTTTTACTTTCTCAACAGGAACGTCTCTTAATAAGTTTTTAGATCCAGCGTAAATAATTGCAACTTGATCTTCAACTGTAAACGGATCGTTTTGACCTTGCTTTAAGATTTCAACGTTACGTTTTCCTTTTTCAATTACATTTAACGTCACAGCATCTAAATCTGAACCAAACTTAGCAAACGCTTCTAATTCACGATATTGAGCTTGATCTAATTTTAATGTACCTGCAACTTTTTTCATTGACTTAATCTGTGCATTACCACCAACACGAGATACAGAAATACCTACGTTAATTGCTGGACGAACACCAGAGTTAAATAAATCTCCATCTAAGAAAATTTGTCCATCAGTAATCGAAATTACGTTTGTTGGAATATATGCAGAAACGTCACCTGCTTGAGTTTCGATAATTGGTAAGGCTGTTAAAGAACCTCCTCCTTTTACCAATGGCTTTAAGCTCTCTGGTAAATCGTTCATTTCTTTAGCAATGTTATCATCGTTAATCACTTTCGCAGAACGCTCTAATAATCTAGAGTGTAAATAGAATACATCACCAGGATACGCCTCACGTCCTGGTGGACGACGTAATAATAAAGATACCTCACGATATGCAACCGCTTGCTTTGATAAATCATCAAATACAATTAAAGCTGGTCTACCAGTATCTCTAAAATATTCTCCAATAGATGCTCCTGTAAAAGGTGCGTAAACTTGCATTGCAGCAGGATCTGATGCATTTGCAGCTACTATTGTTGTGTATGCTAATGCTCCTTTTTCTTCTAGAGTTTTAGCAATTAAAGCTACTGTTGAAGCCTTTTGACCTACAGCAACATATATACAATATACAGGCTCACCTGCATCGTAAAATTCTTTTTGATTTAAAATGGCATCGATACAAACCGCTGTTTTACCAGTTTGTCTATCTCCAATAACCAACTCTCGCTGACCTCTACCAACTGGGATCATAGCATCAATTGCTTTAATTCCTGTTTGTAATGGCTCAGTTACTGGCTCACGGTAAATAACCCCTGGAGCTTTACGCTCTAATGGCATTTCGTAAGTATCACCAGTAATAGGTCCTTTACCATCAATTGGAGTACCTAGAGTATCAACTACACGACCAACAATTCCTTCACCTACGTTAATAGATGCAATTCTATTGGTTCTTTTTACTGTTGATCCTTCTCTCACTGCTACTGAAGGGCCTAACAATACGATACCTACATTATCTTCTTCAAGGTTAAGTACAATTCCTTCTAATCCACAATCGAATTCTACCAATTCTCCGTATTGTGCATTTGAAAGTCCGTAAGCACGTACAATACCATCACCAACAGTTAATACTGTTCCTACTTCGTCTAATGAAGCACCTGCTTCAAAACCTGAAAGTTGCTGTTTTAAAATTGCTGAAATTTCAGCTGGTTTTACTTCTGCCATCTTTATTTAGATATTAGACGTTAGACACTAGACGTTAGACGCCTACTCTGACGTTTTTTAATTTAATGTAAATTCTCTTTTTAATTTATCGAGTTTATTTGCAATACTAGCATTATACTGAATATCACCAACTCGTAAAATGAAACCACCTAAAATGCTTTCATCTATAATATTTTCTACTTCTGCTTCCTTACCAGTAAGTTCTTTTACTTTAGCTAACACTTTAGTTTTTAAATCGGCTGTCAAAGGGATTGCTGTTGTAACTGTCGCTACTTGCGTTCCTCTCATCTGATCATATAACTGCGTATAACTAGCGGCTACATCATTTAAAAGTACTAGTCTCTTATTAGAGATTAAAGTGTCTATAAGATTTGTTGTGGCAACATTAGCATTTTTAAATACAGATGTTAATACCGCTTTCTTATCTGAAGATCTTACCACAGGACTTTGAAGCATTTGGTTTAAATCTTCGCTCTGAGCAATAGCAGTTGTGATAGATTTCATATCACTACTTACAGCTTCAGCAGATTTTTGATCTGTTGCTAAGCTTAAAACTGCTTTTGCATAACGTATTGCTGCTCTGTTCATATCTTTAGTTGTGACTTCGACTACGCT
>NZ_JBGCCX010000031.1:0-2809 GCF_045105015.1 Psychroserpens sp. | reverse complement strand
GCATGGTTACCAATAGAGCAAAACTGATGAACAGCTGTCATTCCTGCTAAAACAACATAATCTCCTACATTAATATGTCCAGCTAGTGTGCTATTATTAGAAAAAATACAGTTATTACCAACGATACAATCGTGAGCTACATGGCAATATGCCATTATCAAACAATTATCACCAATAACTGTTTTCATTCTATCTGTAGTTCCTCTATTAATCGTGACACACTCTCTTATAGTAACATTGTCACCTATAACCGTTAAGGTATCTTCATCATTATATTTTAAATCCTGTGGAACTGCAGAAATCACTGAACCAGGAAAAATATTACAATTTTTCCCAATACGAGCACCTTCCATTATGGTTACATTACTCCCTATCCAAGTACCTTCGCCAATAGTAACATTACTATAGATAGTTGTGAAAGGTTCGATAACTACATTCTTAGCAATTTTTGCTCCAGGATGTACGTATGCTAAAGGTTGGTTCATTTGTTCGTTTTTATTTTTAAGAAAGCAACAAAATTTTTGTTCGCTTTTATTTTACTTTTGAAATTTGTGCCATTAACTCTGCTTCTGCACAAAGTACACCATTTGCATAGGCATAACCTTGCATGTGACAAATACCTCTTCTAATAGGTGTGATTAGATCACATTTAAATATCAATGTATCACCAGGTACAACTTTCTTTTTAAATTTAACTTTATCTATTTTCATAAAGAACGTTAAATAATTCTCTGGATCAGGAACAGTACTTAGTACTAATATTCCTCCTGTTTGAGCCATAGCCTCAACTATAAGAACTCCAGGCATTACTGGAGCACCAGGAAAATGACCTTTAAAAAATTCTTCATTCATGGTCACGTTTTTCATACCAATCACGTGTGAATCAGAAAGTTCAAACACTTTATCTAATAATAAAAATGGCTGTCTGTGTGGTAACATGTCCATGATTTGAATAACATCCATTAATGGCTCTTGATTCAAATCTATTTGAGGAACGTTATTACGACGTTCATTTTTTATGATTTTAGATATTTTTTTTGCAAACTGAGTGTTTATATAATGCCCTGGTTTATTTGCAATAACTTTTCCTTTAATTCTTGTTCTTACTAATGCCAAATCACCTATTACATCTAAAAGTTTATGTCTGGCAGCTTCATTTGGATGATGAAGTGTAAGATTATCTAGTATTCCATTAGGCTTAATAGAAATTGAGTCCTTTTTGAAAGCAACTTTCAATTTCTCCATTGTATCTGATGACAATTCCTTGTCAACATAGACAATAGCGTTATTTAAATCACCTCCTTTAATTAAACCATTTTCTAATAACATTTCAAGTTCATGAAGAAAACTGAATGTTCTAGAATCTGAAATATTTTTTTTAAAATCTGAAATATTATTAAGAGTTGCGTTTTGAGTTCCAAGTACTTTTGTACCAAAATCAACCATAGCAGTTACTTGGTATTCTTTGGCTGGCATGACGATAATCTCACTACCTGATTCTTCATCTGCATAAGAAATTACATCAGAAACTACATATTCTTCTCTAAAATCATCTTGATCAATAATACCTGCTTTTTCAAGAGCTTCTACAAAAAACTTTGAAGAACCATCCATAATTGGTGGTTCGGACGCATTAAGTTCAATAATTGCATTATCAATATCTAAACCAACTAATGCTGCTAAAACATGCTCAGATGTTTGTATTGTAACACCATTCTTCTCTAAGCATGTACCTCGTTGCGTATTTGTCACATAATTTGCATCAGCTTCGATCACTGGAGAACCTTCAAGATCTACTCTTTTAAATGAAAAGCCATGATTTGTTGGTGCTGGACAAAATGTAAGTGTTACATCTTTTCCTGTATGCAATCCAACTCCATTTAGAGAGATTTTCTTTTCAATAGTTCGCTGCTTAACGTCTGTTTTAATTATTGCCATTTACTTTTTTTTCTAAGTCGTTTATGGTTTTGACAAGTGCTGGTAAATTTTTAAAATGCACATATGATTTCACATAATTGCCGTAGTCAATTGCTGGTGATCCATATAATTTCTCCCCATCTTTTACACGATGACCTATACCAGTTTGTGCCTGTACTTTTACATTGTCTCCAATAGTTAGGTGACCTGCAACACCAACTTGACCACCAATTAAACAATATTTACCAACTTTTGTTGAACCTGCAATCCCTGTTTGAGCAGCAATTACAGTATGTTGGTCAATTTCTACATTATGGGCAATTTGTATTTGATTATCTAGTTTAACTCCTTTTCTTATGATTGTTGATCCTAGTGTAGCTCTATCGATTGTAGTTGCAGATCCAATATCAACATTATCTTCAATGATGACATTTCCAGTTTGTGGAACTTTTTTAAATTCTCCATTTTCATCAGGCGTAAATCCAAAACCATCTGCGCCAATAATAGCACCACTATTTACAATACAATTGTTACCAATAACAGTTTCAGAATATATTTTTACTCCTGAAAAAATAGTCGTGTCATCACCAATAGTAACGTTATCTCCAACATATGCGTGTGGATATATTTTTACATTATTCCCAAGTGTTACATTATCTCCCAAATAAGAAAATGCCCCTAAATATACGTTAGCTCCATGTGAAGCAGTTTCAGATTTAAAACTTGGTTGCTCTACTCCAACTTTATTATTTTTTACTTGATTGTAATATTCTAATAATTTAGAAAACGATTTATAGGCATCATCAACTTTAATTAAAGTTGTTGTGATCTCTTGCTCTGGTTCAAATGTTTTATTAACAATTGTGATAGAAGCCTTTGTAGAATAAATGTA
>NZ_JBGCCX010000030.1:0-22061 GCF_045105015.1 Psychroserpens sp. | reverse complement strand
CCTCTATTATTAATGAGAGCGCAAAGATAATACAATTATTTAATTTTGAACATTTTATTTCAAATTAAGTAATATTGAAATTTTATTATACTTTTGGAAGTTCTAAAACGTTATATTTACCTAAAAATGTGCCTCATTTTTTATTTAGAGGAAGAAAAATTAAAATCAATGAAAAGACTAGCTATACTTTTTATAACCGTTCTAACCTTTGCAAGTTGTGGTGATGAAGTTGAGTTTAACTCACCATCAATTCAAGGAACCAAAGATTATGTGCTTTGGAAAGCAGAATATTTTAATGCAGAAATAGATATTAATGGATATTTAACCATTATAGGAGGAAACAATGTTGAAACATTAACTCTTAAAATACCTACAACTGCGATTGGAAAATATAATTTAGGTGATGTTGATTCAATGGAAGCGCGTTTTGTTGATGCTGAGGGTAGAGAGTTTTCTACTAATAATGATCCACCTGTTGGTAATCCTTACACTGAATATGGTTATATAAAACTTGATGAAATTATTAATAATACGTTTACGGGTAGATTTGAGTTTAATGCATATGATACTGATGGAAATGTTGTTAATTTTGGAGGAATTACAGAACAACAAGACCCAGATGATGTAAATAATACTGGAGAAGACCCAATAGGCGGAGGGATCTTTTATCGAGTACCATTAACTTCTGGTACTTTTCCAACTGTAGTTTTTACTTGTGATGATGCTGAAGAACAAACAGATTTATTACAAGCTGCTTTCAATGCTACAACAGCACCTGATCTAACATACGTGAATAGTGCAGACTACATTGCGGCCTGTGAAGCACTTGCATTATCTTTAGAGACCCAAAGAACATATTGTGGTGATATCGGTGGAGCATTACAAAATAGAATTGACAACTTAAATGCCTGTGCATTTCCTTGTCAAATTGCTGTAAATAATAGAATTACTGCAGAAGACGCCTATGAAAACGCAACTATTGGGAATTACTTTTTAGCTTGTGCTGACTACCAGTTGTATTTGCAAGAACACAGAGATTTTTGCGGAGATCCTAGTGGTAATATTCAATCAATACTAGATGATTTAGACTGTGCTGATGACGATAACGATGGCATTCCTAATATTTTTGAAAACTTTGATGGAGATATAGATGGAAACCTAGATGATCCAGGTGATGATTCGGATGGAGATGGGATTTTTAATTATTTAGATGATGATGACGATGGAGATGGAATTTTAACAATTAATGAAGCTAAAGATGCTGAAGGGAACCCATTAGATACTGATGGTGATGGAAATGTGGATTACTTAGATAACGATGATGATGGCGATGGAATATTGACACAAAATGAAACTGGAGATACTGATGGTGATGGTATTCCTGATTATTTAGACAATGATGATGATGGCGACGGAATATTAACTCAATTTGAAACTGGTGACACAGATGGTGATGGTATTGAAGATTATTTAGATGATGATGATGATGGAGATGGGCAATTAACTGCCAATGAAAATGCAGATCCAAACATGGATGGTGATCCATCAGATGCTGCTGATACAGATATGGATGGCACTCCAGACTACTTAGATAACGTGTAAATTAATAATATTAATTATGAAAAGTCAGCTTTTAAAGCTGACTTTTTTGTTTAAAACTGTTCATAACTTCCTTTTAAAAAAGAGGAGTTTCTTCGTAATTTTATGGACTTACTTTTCAAGTTTTCTTCGGAAGATATTTAGGTTTTTAAACTCAATAAAATTATATGTATTTAATCTTCGATACTGAAACAACTGGTTTGCCAAAACGTTGGGATGCACCCATTACAGATGTTGATAACTGGCCAAGATGTATTCAAATAGCATGGCAGTTACATGACGAAATGGGGAACTGTATTGATCATCAAGATTATCTAGTACAACCTGACGGATTCAATATTCCATATGATGCTGAAAAAATTCATGGCATTTCTACCGAATTAGCTCAAGAGCAAGGTGTGCCTCTTCAAGAAGTTCTTGAAAAATTTAAAGATGCACTTTCTAAAACTAAGTTTGTTGTTGGTCAAAATGTAAAGTTCGACCTCAATATTATGGGAGCTGAATTTGTTAGAGAAGGCCTGGTAAATCAACTTCAAGAACTTCCAGTTCTAGATACTTGTACAGAGCATACAGCTCAATTGTGTAAAATTCCTGGAGGTCGAGGCGGTAGGTTTAAATTACCAACGTTAACTGAGTTACATCAGTTTTTATTTAATAAACCATTTGCTGAAGCCCATAATGCAACAGCAGATGTTGAAGCAACAACACGTTGCTTTTTTGAATTGTTAAGATTAGGTGAATACACTAAGGAACAACTTGATGTTCAGCCGGATTATTTTCAGAATTTTAATGCGAACAATCCGCAAACGATTCAACTCATTGGTTTAAAACACGTCAACCTAAAAAAAGAGAGTGCTAAAATAAACGAGCGAATTCAAAAAGCGCAGTCTGACGATATTTCTGAAGCAGAAATAAAACAAAATATTTCAGGCCTAGCTAATGTTGATTTTATTCATCTTCATAACCACTCCCAGTTTTCGGTATTGCAATCGACCATTAGTATTTCTGATTTAGTGAACGTTGCTGCAGAACAAAAGATGCCAGCAGTTGCATTAACCGATCACGCCAATATGATGGGAGCTTTTCATTTTGTGAAAGCGGTTAATAACTATAATAAGTCTGTTAAAACACAACATGAAATTGCAGAAGAAACTGGAGAAGAAAAAAAGGGAAGCATCATAAAACCCATTATTGGTTGTGAGTTTTTTGTTTGCGAAGACCATACAGATAAATCAAGAAAAGATAATGGTTATCAAATTGTTCTGATTGCAAAAAATAAAAATGGTTATCACAATCTAGCTAAGTTGTCGTCACATGCATTTGTTGATGGATTTTACTATTTACCACGTATTGATAAAAAACTAATTCAGCAATATCGAGAAGATCTTATTTGTCTCACAGGGAACCTTTATGGTGAAGTGCCAAGTAAGGTTTTAAATGTTGGTGAAAATCAAGCAGAAGAAGCATTAATTTGGTGGAAACAAATTTTTGGTGATGATTTGTATGTGGAGCTCATGCGACATAATCAGGAAGACGAAAATCGTGTGAATCCAGTGTTGATCAAACTAGCAAAAAAACATGATGTTAAATTAGTTGCGACTAACAATACTTATTATTGTAAACAAGAGGATGCAAATGCTCACGATATTTTATTGTGTGTAAAAGATGGCGAAAAACAGGCCACACCAATTGGTCGAGGTCGTGGTTATCGATATGGCTTGCCTAACCAAGAGTATTACTTCAAGTCTTCCGAAGAAATGAAAGCTTTATTTAGAGATGTTCCTGACGCTATAACTAATATTCAAGAGGTTGTTGATAAGGTTGAAGCATTCCAGTTAGCGAGAGATGTCTTATTACCTGCTTTTGATATTCCTGAAGAGTTTAAAGATACTGCTGATACAGCAGATGGAGGAAAAAGAGGTGAAAATGCTTATTTAAAGCATCTCACCTATGAAGGTGCAAAAAAACGTTATGGTGATGAACTTACTGAAGATATTGTAGAGCGTTTAGATTTTGAACTTAGCGTTATTGAAAACACAGGTTATCCTGGCTACTTTTTGATTGTTGAAGATTTTATTCGAGAAGCGCGCAATATGGATGTTTCTGTTGGACCAGGTCGAGGTTCGGCAGCAGGATCTGTAGTAGCCTATTGCTTGTGGATTACCAATATAGACCCTTTAAAGTACGATTTACTTTTTGAGCGTTTCTTAAATCCGGATCGTATTAGTATGCCAGATATCGATATTGATTTTGATGATGAAGGTCGTAGCCGAGTTATGGACTACGTTATTGAAAAATACGGAGCGAATCAAGTAGCACAAATTATTACCTATGGAACAATGGCTGCAAAGTCCTCTATTCGTGATACTGCAAGAGTACTAGATTTACCACTTTTTGATGCCGATCGAATTGCAAAGTTGATTCCTACAATGTCTAAGCTAAATAAGATTTTTGGTTTAGATGAAAAAGAACTCAGTAAGAAATTTAGAGCTGAAGACTTAGAAAAAGTCAACCAATTACTAAATATTGCTGATGGAAATGATTTAGAATCTGAAACAATTAATTTAGCAAGAACACTTGAAGGTTCAGTTAGAAATACAGGAATTCATGCATGTGGTGTAATTATAACACCTGATGATATTACCAAATTTGTTCCAGTTTCCACAGCAAAGGATTCCGATTTGTATGTGACCCAGTTTGACAATTCTGTTGTTGAAGATGCAGGTCTTTTAAAGATGGATTTTCTAGGATTAAAAACCTTAACCCTAATCAAGGATACTGTTAAAATTGTAAAAGCAAAACATGATATTTTATTAGATCCAGAGAGTTTTCCTTTAGATGATGAAAAAACATATGAGATATACCAAAAAGGTGAAACTGTTGGTGTATTTCAGTATGAATCTCCAGGAATGCAAAAGCATCTCAGAGAATTAAAACCTACAGTATTTGAGGATTTAATTGCAATGAATGCACTCTATCGTCCTGGTCCCATGGAGTATATTCCGAGTTTTACAAGACGTAAACATGGTGATGAAGATATTGAGTATGACCTTCCAGCAATGGAGGAATACTTAAAAGAAACTTACGGAATTACTGTATATCAAGAGCAAGTGATGTTATTGTCTCAAAAGCTTGCAGACTTTACTAAAGGTGAAGCTGATGTCTTGAGAAAGGCAATGGGTAAGAAGCAAATTGCGGTTCTAGATAAAATGAAACCAAAGTTTATCGCTCAAGCAGAAGCTAAAGGTCATGACGGTAAAGTTTTAGAGAAAGTTTGGAAAGATTGGGAAGCTTTTGCTAGTTACGCATTTAACAAATCACACTCAACTTGTTATGCATGGATAGCTTATCAAACGGCCTATTTAAAAGCGCATTATCCTGCAGAATATATGGCAGCTGTATTATCTAATAATATGAATGATATTAAGCAAGTCACGTTCTTTATGGAAGAATGTAAACGCATGCGATTAGATGTTTTAGGTCCAGATGTAAATGAATCATATTATAAGTTCTCAGTTAATCAAGACGGAGCGGTTCGTTTTGGTATGGGAGCTATTAAAGGTGTTGGTCATGGTGCTGTAAAAACGATAGTTTCGAATCGAAAAGAAGAAGGACATTATAAATCTATTTTTGATTTGGCCAAACGCATTGATTTGCGTGCAGCCAATAAAAAAGCTTTTGAGAATTTAGCATTAGCAGGAGGATTTGACGGATTTGGAGAGGCTCATCGTGCTCAATATTTTCATGATGAAGGCGACGGAATTACATTTTTAGAAAAAGCGATTAAGTATGGTGCAAAACACCAAGAGAATGAAAATTCGGCTCAAGTGAGTTTATTTGGTGCAACTAGTGAAGTTCAAATTGCAGAACCTGTTGTGCCGCCTTGTGAAGAATGGGGAACTATGGAAAAACTGGCCCAAGAAAAAGAAGTGGTTGGTGTCTATATTTCTGGTCATCCACTAGATGACTTTAAAGTGGAAATGAAAACGTTCTGCAATGGAACTTTAGCATTTTTCACTCAACTTGAAAACTATGTTAATAGAGATATTACTTTCGGTGGTGTTGTGACAGATGTGCAACATCGTGTAAGCAAACAAGGTAAGGGTTGGGCATTATTTACAGTTGAAGATTATACTGATAGTTATGAGTTTAGAATATTTGGAGAGGAATATCTAAAGTATCGTCATTTTTTGGTGAAGAATAGTTTTGTTTATGTGAAGTGTTTTGTTCGAGAAGGATGGGTGAATCGAGATACAGGCAAAAAGAGTGATCCTAGATTGCAGTTTAATAGCTTTCAGTTGCTACATGATGTTATGGATACTTATGCTAAAAAATTATCTGTTCAACTTAACATTAATGACCTCAAGGAAGCTAATATCGGAAAACTTCAAGAATTGTTTAGACTTCATGATGGAAACAATGCCTTAAATTTTGTGATCTATGACAATGATGAAGAAATCAAATTAAACTTACCTAGTCGCAAACAAAAAGTAAAAATTTCTCAGGAGTTATTACAGGAGTTAGATAATGATGGTGTGTTTTACAAATTGAATTAATGTAACATTTCTATCTAAAATTCTACATATCTATAAATCAAAACTAGTGTAGATATGAAAACCACAAGGTACATTTTATTAGTTATTGGAATATTAGGTCTAATTACTGCTTTATTTGGATTAATTAATGGCGATGCTTTAACTGATCAACTTATAACAATTGTATGTGGCTCTAGTCTTATTTATGGCTACTTTCAATTAAAAAACAGCACAGAAATTAAGAATTAGATTCAGATGTCTTTGCGCAAAGGATTGAACGGCTTGTTTGAGCTCCTTGAAGAGAGCGAGTAGTGAAAGCCTGGTTTATGCGCCCAAAATAAGAGTATATAAGCACTCAATAACTTCATAATCAAAACAAATGCAGTCTGTGTAAGGTTTGGCAAAATTTTTGACTAATTTTGTGTATTAAAACGAAGTTAAACACATTTATAACATATAATTATGGCATTAGAAATAACAGATGCAACGTTTGAAGAAACAGTATTAAAGAGTGATAAACCAGTAATGGTAGATTTTTGGGCTGCTTGGTGTGGGCCATGTAGAATGGTTGGGCCAATCATTGACGAGATAAGTACAGAATACGATGGGAAAGCTGTTGTTGGTAAAGTTGATGTTGATGCAAACCAAGAATTTGCTGCTAAGTATGGTGTACGTAATATTCCAACAGTTTTGGTTTTCCAAAATGGAGAAGTTGTAGGACGTCAAGTTGGAGTAGCACCTAAAAATGCATACACAGACGCTATCGATTCTTTATTATAGATAAATCTAAAAGAAATGATAAAAGGTTTGCCATTATGGTAAACCTTTTTTTATTTTTAGCTAATATTAAGTCTAAGACAAATACATATGAGTAAGCAAGCAAAAACACAAGATAAAATAGATAGCAAGTTATTAGAAGACCGAAAAGTATTTCTTTGGGGAATGGTTGATGATAAATCGGCAAAGCATGTGATAGATCGATTATTGTATTTAGATGCTCTAGAAACTAAGGATATTCACTTGTACATTAATAGTCCTGGTGGTTATGTGACTTCTGGCTTTGCTATGTACGATTGTATTAAATCTTTAAATAGTGATGTGTCTACAATTTGTACTGGATTAGCAGCATCAATGGGATCTATTTTATTATCTGTGGGAACTAAAGGAAAACGTTTTATTCAACCACATGCTCGAGTAATGATTCATCAGCCAAGTGGTGGTGCTCGTGGTCAGGCTAGTGATATTGAAATTACAGCCCAAGAAATTATAAAAACTAAAGAATTGAGTGCTAAAATATTAGCTGATAACTGTGGACAAGATTACGATAAGGTGATGAAAGATTTTAATCGTGATCATTGGATGGGAGCAGAGGAATCTGTTGCTTACGGAATTGTAGATGGTGTTATCTAATGAATTTACAAGCAGAACTCAATAAAGCGGGAGGATTTAAAAATCTAGAGCTACTTGCAAAGCAAGTTGTTGAAGGGTTTATTGCTGGAATGCATAAGAGTCCGTTTCATGGGTTTTCTGCCGAATTTGCAGAGCACAAGATTTATAACCAAGGTGAGAGTACACGTCATATCGATTGGAAATTATTTGCTAAAACGGATAAATTATATACAAAGCGATATGACGATGAAACCAATTTACGTTGTCATCTTATTTTAGATAATAGTAGTTCTATGCATTATCCTGAAATTAAAGATTTCAGTATTACTAATCTTAATAAAATAGGGTTTTCTGCATTGGCATCTGCGTCCTTGATGCACATTTTAAAAAAGCAACGTGATGCTGTCGGTCTAAGTATTTACAGTGATGCTTATGATTATTATGCGCCAGAGAAAGGAAGTGAGCGTCACCATCAAATGCTCTTAAGTCAATTGAGTAATACTGTGATTTCAAAGCCTCTTAACAAGAAGACAGAGACCTATACATACTTACATCAAATAGCAGAAAACATACATAGACGTTCTTTAATTTTCTTTTTTACAGATATGTTTCAGACATCTACTGATGAAGTTAAGTTATTTGAAGCACTCAGACATTTAAAGCATAACAAACACGAAGTTGTTTTATTTCATGTGATAGATAAAGATAAGGAACTCAAGTTTGATTTTGATAATGCACCAAAACGATTTATTGATGTAGAGACCAATGAGTTTATCAATTTATATCCTGATACGATTAAAGAAGGTTATGAAACTGCAGTGGAGGATTACTTTAAAAGCATTAGATTAAAATGTGGTCAGTATCAAATTAAGTATGTGGAAGCTGATATCAATCAGCCATTTGACAAGATCTTGACGACGTATATGGTAGAGCGACAAAAATTTATTTAAAAATTTTCTCAAAAATCTCAACAAAACATTTGTGATATTAAAAATCGAATGTATATTTGCCATCGCAATAATGCAACGGTCTGGTAGTTCAGTTGGTTAGAATGTCGCCCTGTCACGGCGAAGGTCGCGGGTTCGAGTCCCGTCCAGACCGCAAAAATTGCAAAACTAAAGCTCTAAGAAATTGGAGCTTTTTTTAAGCAACAAAAATAGTTGTGTTGTGCTCAGAGAAATCTGAGAAGTTGTAAGAAACTCATTGTTGTTGAGTTCTTACTGATGAGAAGCTTTCCTTTTTTCTTAATTGAAAATCGGGATGCTTTTTTGTTTTAAAGGTGTTTTGATGACTTTTTTAAAAGATGTCGATGTCATTATAAACTCTATTACCATGAAGGCATTTAAATACATACTTATACTTGCACTGCTATCTATTATTTTTGCTTGTAGCAAAGATGATGGTAACAATGATGAGGAACAAAATATTCAACAATTTATTTCTGGAATTTGCCCCCAAATTTCTGGTGCCAGAGCTGTATATTGGGATGGGTCTCATAATAGAGCTACACCATTAACTCAAATTCCAACAATAGCAAATCCAGGCGATCAATTTATTCATTCATTGTATCCTGCATTAGGATTTACAATGCCTCAAGGGTATATCGCTCAAGAGATTACAGATCAACAAACTGGGACGATTGGTGTCAATGTATTTAGAGTTGATGCTAACAATAATAGTAATGTGGTATGGCGATATATTCCATCATCACCATTTGTAGGTCAGGTATCAATTGCTGACATTGTTAATTTTGAAATAGGGCAGCTCAAGACGTTTCATCAAGTTCCAATCTCAGAACAAGGCGTTATAGATTGTGGTGAAGATTTTATATCAAATGAGTTTGGTTTTGAAACCAGTTTTTCATCTCGATTGATTCGCTATGGAAATGGAAATTTTACTGCGCAGGTGATTGTACAAAAGCATTTTATGCCAAGCTTAGGAAATTCTTTTATTTCTGTGACTTCCGCAGCTGGACCTACTGCAGAGTTTGATAATTTAGTTATGCAAACCTATTTGCCTTTACATTGGCAGTTAATGGTAATTTCTGATGATGTTAGAGACTCAGATCTCGACGGAACGCCAGATAATCAAGATCCAGCACCATTTAATCCAGATATTAGATAAAAAGGCTTAGAGTTATTAACAGGTAATGAACATTTTTTAATCAAAAAAACGCATTTAATCGATAAAATAATACATTTAATCCGATTTATTTTTGTTCATAGATAAAATAGTGTTATGTTTACAGTCCTTCTTAAGCCCCTAAATCACTTATCAAGGTAATTTTATTAATCCATTTTATTATTTAGATGCACTAGTGTGTTTAAAATTCCCTCAGAAGTTTTTATAATTTTTGACGATTTCGTCTGTAATTAAGTTAATAATCCATTCTTCCCTCGACTGGCATTTTTTAATGCTGTTTTATTTATTAACAACAAAAGAGAATTTTTTTAACCCTAAATATTAAAACCAATGAAAACCCTAAAAATCGCATTTTTATTATTAGCAGTAGTTATGTTAACTGTTTCAGGACAAAGTAGTGATACAGTTGTAGATGTTGCTGAATTAGAAAATTACCAGCAAAATCAAACTAAATATGATTTACTTGCTATGAACAAGAAATTAAAACAGAAGCCTAACAACGATTAGTATTTAATCGTATATTTTATAAACGAAAGCCTTTATCAATTTTGATAAAGGCTTTTTGTATTGATAATGATTAACTAAGTATTAGTGCAAAAAATTCATATTTTATTATAACTTTGAATTGATGATTTTTGTTTTTTGAAATTGATACGCAATATAATTTTCTTCTTTATTATTACTTCTAGTGTATACGCTCAGAAGAATACTTCAACTTCAGTTACTGATAGCATATCTAATTTATTTAAATTATCGAAAGATAGCTCAAAACCAATAAAAGACCGATTTAAATATGCAGACTTAGCAGTTGAATTTTCAAAAAAATCGGCTAATGATTCGTTGCTTATTAGAAGTAAAAAAAATCTTGCACTATTGTATTTTGAAACTGAGAATTATGCCGAATATTCTCAAATGAATAGGGATGCACTTCTGGCCGCAATCAAGATAGGCGACTCTACAACAATGGCTTCTAGTTATCATAATATAGGATGGTACCATTATCTAAATGCAAAAAATGATAGTGCCTATTATTATTATTCTAAAGCGATTAAACTTTATAAATCACAAAAAAACAAGAAGCAAGAAGCTACAATTTTGCTGGGTATTGCAGATATACAAGAGACTGAAAAGGATTATATAGGAAGTGAGGAAAATGCAATAGAAGCTATAAAACTATTTTCCTTGTTACCTAAAACTGATGATGTTTTAGGTCAATTATGGACACTTAATAATTTACTAGGAGTTATTTCCTTGAAATTAAAAAATTATAATAAGGCACTTGAATACCATAAAGAAGCCTTATCTATAAGTAAAGAAATGAATAACGGTCATTATCTTAGTCTTTATTCCATAAACAATGAGGCTATTGTTTATAGAATGCTTGGAGATATAGATAAGTCAATTGAATTGTATGATCAAGTCATAAATGAAAAAAACTTAGATTTTGATGACCCATCTTTTTATGCACTAACGCTTGGTAATTTAGCTTATTCAAAATCTTTGAAAGACGATCTAAATGTCCAAGAGGTTGAAGATATTTTTAAAAAAGCATATTACATAAGTGATACTTTGCAAGATCCTTTGACTAAACTAGGAGTTGCCATAGACTATTCTAGGTTTCATCAAGATATAGGAAAAAAAGAGTCAGCTAAATCTTTAGCAAATCAATCTTATAAAATCGCTAAAGATTTGTCCTCTAATGATTTGGTTTTAGAGTCTTTAATCATTCTTTCTGAACTAAGTGAAGGAGAACAAGCTAAAAGTTATTTAAATGAACATATCAAACTAAACGATAGTTTACTTGATATTGAAAGAAATGTCCATAATAAATTTGCTAGAATTGAATTTGAGACAGACAAAATTGAAGAAGAAAATGAACGCATTTCGCAACAACGAATGTGGCTAATGATTGTATCTGCTGTACTCTTGATGACTTTATTTTTATTATATGTTATCATTACACAACGTGCAAAAAACAAGGAGCTTCAATTTGAAAAAGATCAGCAAAAAGCCAATGAGGAAATCTACAACCTTATGCTATCTCAACAAGATAAAGTTGATGAGGCTAGAGCAAATGAAAAGAAACGGATATCACAAGAGATGCATGACGGTATTTTAGGGCGCTTATTCGGAACGCGCCTTAGTTTGGATAGCTTAAATTTTTCCGAAGGTAAAGAAGCCATTCAAAACAGATCAAATTATATTAATGAATTAAAAACTATAGAAGACGATATTCGTAAAATTTCTCATGATTTGAATACCGATTTTGTTTCAGGTTCAGGATTTATGGATATAGTTTCAGAATTAATTGAAAAGCAAACGAAAGCGTATCAACTTAAACACCAATTTGATTATACTGATGATGTGAGTTGGGAGAGTGTTTCCAATAAAAATAAAATTAATATTTATCGAATCATTCAAGAATCTCTTCAAAACATTTATAAGCATGCCAATGCTGATGAAGTAAAAATTAGTTTTCAATTAAAAAATAACGTAATTTTATTATCAATCACTGACAATGGTGATGGATTTGATGTTAATAAAAGTAAAAAAGGGATTGGTATCAAAAACATTAATGCGAGAGTTAAAGAATTAGAAGGTGCCTTAGATATATTATCACAAATAAGTAAAGGGACTACAATTAATATTGAAATACCTTATAAAACTAACCCATAATGGAGCATATTCATATTTTAATGGTAGACGATCATCCTATTATAATTGAAGGATATCAAAATACATTGATGGCTACAAAAAAGGATAACCAAACGTTAGTTATTGATACTGCCAATACATGTGATGCTGCAAATTTATTAATGGAAAAAGCAGCAGATGAACGTCCTTATGATGTGTGCTTTTTTGATATTAGTTTGCCACCTTCCTCTGATAGAAAGATTACATCTGGTGAGGATTTAGCTAAAATAGCTAAGAATATTTTGCCAAATGCAAAGATTATAATTTTGACAATGTTCAATGAATCGTATCGCATTCATAGTATTGTAAAAGAAATAAATCCTGATGGGTTTTTAATTAAAAGTGATCTTACATCTAGTGAATTGGCTGAAGCTTTTCATCATATATTAGTTCATCCACCATATTACAGTAGCACAGTAACAAATTTTTTAAACAAATCGGTTATTAATGAAATCTATGTCGATGAAATAAACCGAAAAATTCTACATTTATTAGCTCAAGGAATGAAAACAAGAAGCCTTCCTGAGCACATTAATCTATCTATGAGTGCTATTGAAAAACGAAAAAAACAACTGAAACTGTTGTTCTCAATTTCCGATGGAAAAGATGAATCTTTGATTTCTGAAGCTAGAAAAAAAGGCTTTTTGTAAAAATCTCAATTTAATTTACGGTTTTCTTATTAAAAACAACAGCCTCAATGTGCTGTCAAACTTGAAAAGTACGGTTTTTCCACACCAAGTTTACGGTTTTTCCACAGCAAAAAGCAATTATCTAAACTTATATTTGAATGTCAACAAAATTAATTAATCCCTCTAAGTAATTTGTTGAATTAATAGCAAAAAACAAAACCTAACAATTCTCATTAGTTGTTAGGTTTTATCTTTTTATAGGTTTATGATTAAAAGAGTACATCTTGGTATTCTATTATTTTGACAATAAATAGTCCTAAAAAAACCATAGCAATAACAAACTTAATAAATGTAGACGCTAAGAATCCTAGAAAAGAACCAAAAGCGGCTTTAATCGCTTTGTCAAATTCACTTTTATTAATGAGTTCTCCTACTAAAGCCCCAACAAAGGGTCCAATAATAATGCCACCAGGAATTGGTGCTAATAAGCCAATAATTAAACCTATTGATGTACCAATCATACCAGCCTTACTACCACCAAAACGTTTTGTTCCCATTGCTGGAATAATATAATCGAGTATCCAGATGGCAACGGCAATTACTAAAGTAATAATTAAAAAGGTCCAGTTCATCGGAACAACATCAGTCAGATGAAAAATAAGCAAACCTATCCAACTAGTTAAAGGTCCAGGTAAGACAGGTAAAAAACTACCAATGATTCCTAAAATCATAAAAAAGGCAGCAAGTATAATTAAAAATATATCCATGTAATTGTATCGAATTTCTATAAGTTTAGACGTAAAATTAACTGTTTTGTTACATTTTTAAACTAAAAGTTTAGTTTGAACTAATTTTTTAGTTATATTTGAATATTTAAAGGTTATCATTATGAAACTACTTACCAAAGCAGAAGAGGAGATTATGCAAGTCCTTTGGCAGCTTGAAAAAGCCAATGTAAAATCGATTATTACACAATTATCAGATCCTAAACCAGCTTACAACACTGTGTCTACAATAGTTAGGATTTTAGAATCAAAAGGGTTTGTGGATTATGAAAAGCAAGGGAAAGGACATCTATATTTTCCGATTGTAAAAAAACAAGATTATAGTAATCAATCTATAAATACGTTAGTAGATAATTATTTCCAAGGATCTTTTAAAAGTATGGTGTCCTTTTTTGTAAAGAAAAATGATGTTGATCTTAAAGATATGGAATCGATTTTAAAAGAGATTAATAAAAACAACTCCTAATATGTTACATTATATATTACAAGTCGTTGCATTCCAACTCGTGTTTTTAATCATTTATGATGTATTTCTTCGTAAAGAAACTTTCTTTAATTGGAATAGAGCATACCTTTTGGGAACTGGGATATTATCTGTTCTAATTCCTTTTATAAAAATAGATAGCATAAAGGAAATCGTACCAGAAGCATATGTCATCCGATTGCCAGAAGTAATTATTGGGAACGTAACCCAAACAAATCCAATACATCCAGAAATAGCAAATCTTGCAGGAATATCCATTCAGCCTGAAACATTGCCGTTATGGAATATTATTATGTTTAGTGGGATGTGCATTGCGACTTTAATTCTTGTCTATAAAATTTCAAAGTTGCTCTTACTAGCATCGAAGCATCCAAAACGTTGGAGAGATAACTTATTAATTATTAAACTCATCGATAGTACTGCAGCATTTTCATTTTTTAATTATGTGTTTTTAGGTGAAAATATAAGTACAAAAGACCGTTCTTCAATTTTGGAACATGAAATGATTCATGTGAAGCAAAAGCACACCTTAGATTTATTGTTTTTTGAAGTATTCCGAATCGTATTTTGGTTCAATCCATTAGTGTATATGTATCAAAATCGAATCGCAACCTTACATGAATATATAGCAGATGCTAAAGCAGTAAAGCGGCAAAATAAAACCGAGTATTATAACAATTTACTAGCTCAAGTATTTGAAACACAACAATTCTCATTTGTCAATCCATTTTTTAAACAGTCATTAATCAAAAAACGAATCATTATGTTAAGTAAAACAAAATCTAAACAAATTAATATCCTAAAGTATGCCTTGTTATTACCTATGGTATGTACAATGTTGGTATACACATCATCATATGCTCAAGAAAAAAATGAAGTGATTGAAGAAACTATTCAATTAGATGATTCAAAATTTAGTGATGAAGAATTAAAGACAAAATTTTACAATCAAATAAAAGAACTAAACAACAATGAAGGATCATTTTTAGAAATTTCAAGCTTTGTTAAAAGTGCTAGAGATAAGTATGTTTTGAATAGAGTTGAATACTACAAAATCGCTGCTTTTTTCGATTTGATGAACAGAGTTTCAGAAAAAAAAGAAACAAAGAGTGGTGCTTTAACTGAGGCTGATATTACTAGACACCAAAGGTTGAATTCTATTTATAATCGTACTTATGCTGAATATTTAGAATGGAAACAAACCGATGAAGCTAAAGAAATTTGGGAAAATAATACAAGAGATGGTGTTTTAAGATTGTTAGTCCAAGATGCTAGTAATATGACTGACGAAGAAGAACAGAAAATGAATCATAAATTAGATATGATTGAACGTGATGATTATTTTAAAAAGTTATTAATAGTTTCTATCGACGGCAGTTCAAAAATGTTATTGCAAGATCCTAAAAGTCCTACAGTAATTTCAGAAGAAATCGTAATAGAAGAGGTAGAAGAAACAGTAGAAGTGCCTTTCGCAATTGTAGATCAAGTGCCAGTTATGGTATCGTGTCAACATCTAACTACTAATGAAGAACTAAAAGCTTGTATGAGTAAAAATATAGCATCACATGTCAGTAAAAATTTTAATACAGATTTAGCAAAGCAAATAGGACTAGTCGGAAAACAACGTATTTCAGTAATTTTTAAAATTGATACTGATGGTAATGTAACAGGTGTTAAAGCAAGAGCTCCGCATCCTGGATTAGAAGAAGAAGCCATCCGTGTGGTTAAATTATTACCTCAATTTAAGCCAGGTAAACAAAAAGGGAAGGCAGTTACAGTTCCTTATAGTTTACCAATTTTATTTCAAGTTAAAGGTGATACAAAACCAGTTCAAGAGGTTGTAGAAATTCAAGATACGAAAAAGCCCTTATCTGAAATTCCTTATTCAATAGTTGAAGTAGCACCAGTTTTTAAGTCATGTAATGATTTAAATAATGAGAATGAACGAAAAACATGTACAAGCAATAAAGTGGCTTCATTCGTCAATAAAAACTTTAATTTAAAGTTAGCTACAGCATTAAATTTGATTGGTGTGCAGAAGATTTGGGTCGCGTTTAAAATTGATAAAAATGGTGATGTAATTGATGTTAAAGCTAGAGCTCCTCATCCTGAATTAGAAAAAGAAGCTATTCGCGTTATTAAACTATTGCCACAATTTATTCCAGGTAAACAAAAAGGAAAAGTCGTAGTAGTGCCTTACAGTTTGCCAATAAGTTTTAAAGTTGCCAATGATAAAAAAGAAGACAAGAAAAATTAATGCGAATAGTATTTATTTTATTCTTTTTGAGCGTGTTAAAGGTTGAAGCGCAGCCTTCGGTTTTAAGTACTGCAGACAGCCTATATCTGAAGGGAAACTATAGCAAAGCTATTATATTGTATACGTCTTATTCTAATCAAGATGAAATATACAGTAAGATTGCAAAATCTTATGTTGCCACTGGTAACTATGAAAAAGCGCTTCAGTATTATAAATTGAATAATAAAGCAAATCCCAAAGACGCGTTGTCAAAATATGAGTATGCTAAACTCTTATCCAAAACAAAACAATTTGAATCATCAATTGAAGTTTTTGATGACTTAATGAATATTGACTATCGCAACCCTAATTATCACTACGAAATGGGTTTAGTTTTAGAGAAAATGAATGATTCTACAGCAATGAATCGATTTAGATCAGCTTTTGATTTAGACAAAACGCATCAAAAAGCAATATTCAAAATTGCGAAGCATTTTTTAATCAAACGGAAGCATAAATTATCTCATCAATATATTGATACTGGTTTAGAGACTTATGCCGATAATGTGCAATTAATAAGTCTAAAAGCACAAAATTATTATTACCAAGACTACTATAAAGATGCTAAAATATGGTTTCAAAAGCTTATTGACCTTGGTGAATCTTCAGAATTTATTCATGAAAAATTAAGTCTTGTTCATGCAGAATTATCAGAATATAGTAGTGCAATATCACAACGAAAATTAGCGCTTAAATATAATCCATATGATGGCAATGCCCTTTTTGTAATTGGCACCTATTACGAACGGCTGAATGACTTTAAAAATGCTGAGAAATACATCTTGCAAGCGATAAAGTTAAAAGATATTCCTTTAGATCATGAATATCAAAAATTAGGTATGGTCTTGAATAGACAAGAGCGATACAAAGAAGCAATTCAAGCCTTCAAAACCGCTTTGAAAGAAGATCCAGACAATTTAGCATCCGCTTTTTTTATTGTAACGACCAAAGATCATTATTACGCAGATATTGATTCAAAAATAAAAGCCTATGAAGATTTTATTAGTCAGTACTCTAAGTCTCCTTTTTTAAGCTTTGCAAAGCAACGATTGTCTGAATTAAAGAACGAGAAGTTTTTTAAGCAAAAGGAGTAAGCCATTATAATCTCAAAAAAAATTGTACTTTTCGCTTTCAGTTAAACCAACATGAGACGAGCATGTCAAAAATGTTATCATTTAAAAGAATGATTAATAGTGAACAGCATGAGACAATTTAAAAAAAATAGATATCACCTCATGAAACGCATATTTATTTTTTTAATGCTCATCAATATGATGTCTTGTGATTACTTCAACAAGAAAAAAGTATATTCTGAAGATTTATTAGAAGAAGAATTACAAACGTTCACTTGGAATGATGTTGATGAATACCCAACATTCGCTTCTTGCGATTCAACTTCAGGTAAGGAGAATAAAAAAGAGTGTTTTGAAAGGACCTTAAGAGATATATTAAATAACAATTTGTCTCAATATCATATTGTGGTTTCTGAAGCAATTGACGATACTGTAAGCCTAAAAATCACTATAAATAAAGAAGGTGACTTTTCAATACATACTATTGAAAGTAGTGCTTTAACAAAACAAGAAATCCCTCAATTAGACAGTTTACTTCGTGCAAGCTTAGACTCGCTACCTAAAATATTTCCAGCAATTAAAAGAAGTCAGCAAGTAACGACTCAGTTTAGTTTTCCTGTGATTATTAAAATCGAATAGCTAATTTTTGCATCAATCTTAATATTTCTACGTACAGCCAAATAAGTGTTGCTAAAAGTCCCCAAGTAGCAAGCCATTCCTTGAATTTTGGAGCTTTATGTTTGTTACGTTCAATAAAATCAAAATCTAAAAGTAAAGCAAAAGAAGCCACAATAGCTGCAATACAATTAAAGATTATAGCAAACCATGAAGTTCCCCAAATGTAAGATTTGATTCCAAAGAAATTTAAGACAATTGAGATTACATACACAACCATTATACTCACTACAGAAGTAATGATAACACTTCGCAGTTTTTTTGTAACGATAATAATTCTAGTTTGATATAATAGTAGCATAACAAAAAAGGTTACTATAGTCACACCAATAGCCTGATAAGGCATTTCTGGGAAATGAATATGTGCATAAGCAGAAAAGCCACCAAGAAAACAACCTTTGGCAACCGTATATAGAGGCACAAGAAATGGAGCCCAATGATGTCGTACTGAAATAACAACACTAATAATTATTGAGGCTAACATACCACCAAGTGTAAACCATTTAACAGGCATTCCATCTTCGTTGAGCTTCCATATGTAAGCTGTTATAGCAGCAATAATAAGAATACAAAAAATTGATTTTAGAAGAATACCAGTAACCGTCATCTTTTTCTTTGAGCTATTATGCTCATCCCAAAAGAAGTTAGAAAACACAGGGTTATTGGTTTTGTAATTAGATAAACGCATTACAAATTAAACTTATAACCTAAGGTGAAGTTTTTAGAAAAATTATCAGGACTATCTAAAAATAAAGCATATAATTCGTTGTAGGCTAATGTGATAAAGCTGTTTTTAGTAATATTAATATCTGCTCCAATTCCTAGAATAAATGGAACATCAAAAGCCGTTTCACTAATGTCTTCTGTTGTAATCATTCCATCTAATTCTCTTGTTACTGTAGAACTGGCAAAATTGAGTGTTGCAAACTTGCAGTTTGCATAAAAACTAAACTTTTCAGCATTGATTATTCTAAAACGATAGCCCAAGGATAATTCAGTTGTAGTGTAGTTAATGTCATCATATTCTAAAACATGTTTTGCTTGCATGAAAACAGCATGTCTTGAGACACGATTAGCATCTAAAACTTCAAATTCTCCTCCAAATAAAGGAGTTGTATTATTGTCTGGATTAGTTACAAACGGACTATTCGTTATACCACCAAAAACTCCTAATCTAAACTGAAATTTATTTCTTTTGGCTTGGGTTTCATAATCTGTATCAACAGAAGCATTATAAGTGTCTACAAACTCTTTTAAGCTAAATAATGTAAGATTTAGGCGTTTTGTTGATGCGTAATTATTAGTCAATTCCTCGAGTAAAGATTTGTATTCCTCTTGAAATTTACGATCTGTTTTCGTGTTTTTAAGCTCAGTAATAGTATTGTCTTCCGTTCTAACAAAATAACGATATTTACCATCAATTATATTCCACAGTAAATCCAGTTTGCCTTCAACTTCAGTTTTTAATTCTAGTGTTTCTCCATTTACGTTGTAACTCTCTTGCGCTTGGATAAATGAGACACTAAGCACTAAGCATAAAATACAGATAATCTTTTTCATTAGGATATTGGGTTGTAGTTATGTAAAACTAACAAAAATAAATGAGAAAGTACTATTTGTTATAGGTGCGATCTTTCCATTTATATCCTCTAAATACTGAAATAAAAACCACATAAACTGAAAAGAAAGGATATATGAAACTTGAAAAAAAGAAAGATGCTAAAGATGTCTCTTGATTAAAAAAACGAGCAGTTTTAAACAGTAAAAGAAAGTCAATACAAAACTTAATTATGAAAGCATACATTAATAGTTTTAGTGAAACAAAACCAGCCAATACCAGAAGTGGAGCGCAAACTAAAAATCCATTCATTAAAAAAGTAATGATGCCTGTGAGCTTTGCAAATAGACTATTGTAACTTGATGTTTTTGAAGCCCAACGAATACGTTGGGATAATAGACTTTTAAGATTAGGTTGTGCTAATGTTTTCACGATGGCATGCTCGCTTCTTAAATAATGAATGCATTCAGAATGTTTGCTAATTGTTTTTTCTAATAGAAAAATGTCGTCACCACTTGAAATATGTGTATTACCTTCAAAACCATTCAATTCTATAAAAAGTGTTTTGCTATAGGCAAGATTTGCTCCATTACATAATATTGGTTTTTTAATACCAAAACTGCCAATGCTTACACCTTGTAAACTTAAAAAATCAAGAAGTTGAAATCGTTTAAAAAAAGATATTATGTTATGATAAGTGACTGGCGCAACAATAAATTTGGTGTCATTCTTTTGAATCAAACAATCAAATGTGTCTAACCAGTATTTAGGCAGCTTACAGTCTGCATCAGTGGTCACAATCCAGTCGTATTTAGATTCTGATATGGCTTTTGTAATTGCATTCTTTTTTGGAGAACTTGATTGACCATTATTGATGAGTATGGAATAATCTATTTTAGTTTTAGATAGTTTACTTCTGATAAGATTTTCTGAATTATCTTCAGAGTGATCATTGACGAATAGAATTTCAAATTTGTATTTACCATAGTTCAGCCCTAAGATTGAATCTAATAAATCCGGAAGGTTTTCTGCTTCATTTCTAAATGGAATTACAATACTAAAATTAGTCTTAGTAGGAATATCTTCCAGAAGTATGGGTTTTACCTTATCAAACCCAATCGTAAAGCTTCCAATTAAAAGCAAATATAAAATAATGATGACGATTGAAATAATTAGCATTAGTTATGATTGTCTTTCGGTAAATTAAAATTCAGTACATAGTAGCTTCCAAATACACTTGGTAATACAAAATTAAGAAGCCACATTAAGGTTACAATACTCAGTGTTGTAAAATCATTGACTCCTACTATAGAAAACAAATATACAGCAACACTACTTTTTATAACAACGTCAAATATAAAAACGGATGGTATTATAGAAGCTAATAAATACATAGATGTAATTACAATCATGGCATTGTAATAACTTACATTCACTCCAAAAACATGAAGTAAATAATAAAATTGAAATGAAAACACAGCATATCTCAAAATAGAGAATGCCATACTTAGAATCTTAGTTTTAGTTGAAATGGATTTAAAGAAACCAATCAATCGTTCAATCGAAAATCCTTTAATTTTGAATTTGTTTTGCTTTAGCCCGAATACTGTAAATATAACTAATACAATACTAATTGCTAAAAAACGAGACGTTTTAAAATAGTTTATCTGTAAGTCATATTTTGAATTCAAAATCCATAAACCAATACAACCAAATATAACTGTGGTTGTCATTTGCATAACATTCCCCATGAAATTAAGAAGGACTATTTTTTTGCGTTTACCTGAAGAAAAATAAATGGCTTTTGCGCCATATTCTCCAATTCGGTTGGGCGTGAATAAAGATGCTGTTAAAGATCCTAAACTTTGTTCGAATGCATTTTTAAAGCTTATTTTTTCTATTGTAGCGACTAAAGTCTTCCATTTTAAAATTTCTAAAAACCAGTTCAAAATTGTTAAAAAGAGTAAAAAAAGTATCGTTTTTATTGAAAAAACATCATTTTCTCTTAAAAATTCAATAAAAACATGAAAATCTAGATCTTCATTTTCAGCAAGCTTTTTGTAAATAAAATAAAATGCACCAACTACAATACTTAATTTAATAAGTACAAGAAAGAATTGTTTAGTTTTGTAAGGAAGACTTCCAAAATACATTGTCGTAAAAATAAACCATTATAATGATATGATGCCGATTTTTAAAATT
>NZ_JBGCCX010000029.1:0-8772 GCF_045105015.1 Psychroserpens sp. | reverse complement strand
GATTATTAGTATCTTCTACTGTGATGATTTGCACATGAATTGTTTCATTATCACACGCATCAGTGGCTGTCCATGTTCTGGTAATTGAATAATCTCCTGAACAAGCACCTGGAGTTGTTGCTTCACTAAAATCTACTGTAGCTATTCCGCAAGAATCACTTGCTGTTAATGTCTCTGCTACTGGAATTGCACCACAAGACACGGTTGTACTTACTGGTAAAGTCTCATTGAAGATTGGATTATTAGTATCTTCTACCGTGATGATTTGTTCATGAATTGTTTCATTATCACACGCATCAGTGGCTGTCCAAGTTCTGGTAATCGTATAATCTCCTGAACATGCGCCTGGAGTAGTTACTTCATTAAAATCTACTGTAGCTGTTCCACAAGTATCACTTGCTGTTAATGTCTCTGCTGTTGGAATTGCATCACAAGACACGGTTGTAGTTGCTGGTAAAGCTTCATTGAACGTTGGATTGTTGTTGTCTTCAATAGTAAATGTTGCCGATTTAGTAATTACATTTCCACAATCATCAGACAAAGAGAATATAACTGTTTCAGATACTGAAGTACCACATGAAAAATTCAATCCTGAATTATCATTTGAAAGTGAAGCGTTTCCACATAAAACAGTACCAGAAAAACTAGTCAACCAACTATTAAATTCATCATTAGGATTTGATATCGCATCACATTGGATGGTTATATTTGTAGGTTCATTCGTCCATGTTGGACCTTCGAAAGAAATTTTAAATAAAGTTCCATTATAAATGTTGACGTAATACACAAAACCATCTAAAGGGTTTTGCATCATATGAACTATTCCATCTCCAAAATTTAAGGGTGCTAGTTCAGAAATATCGCTAATCCAATTTAAGTTTCCATCAGTAAGTGTCGCAATATTGATCCAATTTCTAACATAATCTGTGAACAGATATTTACCATTCATACTACTTCCTAAAGCATCTCCTTGAATATAAATTCCTGCAATTGCCGTATTTCCTCTAAATTGAATTCCTGTTGTTGGTGAACCAGACGTGCCAACCCTTGGGTCTGTAGGAATTGTTCCGTTAAACCATGGCACTCGAGCTTCATTTGAACCACCATGTCTCCAAGCTACTTCTGGTCTGTCATGAACAAAACGCCTTTGTGCAGGATTAATATTATCTATGAAGGATGTTGGTTGCGGACAGTTATTTACAAATGGCACATTACCTTCATCTGGATTTGTAGTTCCACTATTATAATATCCATTATGCTTCGTTAGCCCTTCATATAAAGGCCAACCTCCATTTAAACCTGCTTTATCAAAAATGTGTAAATCTTCCCATGTTCCCCATCCAACATCTGCAACTTGAATTATTCCAGGGTTACCATCAGCAGGATTGGTGCTTCCACTACCCTTTTGAATTGACATTCTAAAAGGATGACGTAAACCAATTGCCCAAACTCTAGATTCTGGTGCACGTGGATTTGCTATATCATAATATGGGTTAGATGAAATCCCATCTCCAGTTACTGGATCTAAACGTAAAACTTTTCCACAGAGCGATGTTGTCATCTGACTTCTAAAAGCACCTACATTTTCTTCAGGACGCATGACTCCATCATTAATAGCTTGTTGCCAGTAGGTTTCATTAGCACTACCTGTATCTACAGATGTATAACTTGCATTATCTCCAGTAGAAACTAATAAGGTTCCATCATCAGCAAATATAACTGTTCCACCAGCATGAGATTCATGTGTTAATGGCACTCCTGTAGAAACAGATTCTCCTAATAGCACGCTTCTACTAGTATAATTTGCAGTTAGAGGGTTACTGCCAATATTAAGCTGATATCGTGTTACCCGACTTATTGTTGCTTCATAATAGTCATTGTCATTAGGGTCATAAGCAGGTGTTCCATAATTCATTAAATGCTCACGATCTACCATATAGTACATATACACTAAACCATTTAAATCAAAATTGGGATCAAGGCAAAAGCTAGCAAATCCAAAATCTCTCCAATCACCTACTTCATCTGATATATCAAGTACAGGTGTAACTTGTCTTACATATTCGCTTCCATTCCAATTAGACACATATACGTGTCCGCGTTTTTCCCAAACGAACATTTTAGTTCCGTCATTATTAAAAACCACACCCATAATAGTGTTGTAACCACTTTGAACTTGGGTTGCATTGTAACCTGTAGGTAATTGCGCAAAAACATTAGAAATTGATAAAAGAAAAAGAACAATAGAACATATTGCCTTTATTTTGATGATTTGATTAAAGCAAAACATAATTAAGTTTTTTAGTTGGAAAAAACAAATGTTGCTAGAAATCAAAATAAATGTAAGATTAAAACATTAAACAAAAAAACAATCGACATCAATGGATTATAAAACCGATAATTGGTAAAATATGTATGAAATAATATGACATATGTCACTTTAAAAAAAAGCAAAGACTACTATCTTTGCACATATGAAAATAGGCCCTTATATTTTTTCAATACTATTAGCTTTACTTATAATTCTTAACAGTACGAAAGTAACTATAAGCTATACGTATTATACATTAGATCCTATTGGTTTTATAGAAGCACTTTGTGAAAACAAAGACAAGCCAGAACTCGCCTGTAATGGTAAATGTCATTTAGCAAAAGTATCGAAGTCCTTATCAGAAGATCAAAACACTCCAGAAAATATTATTGATTTTAAGGAACTTACCTTGTATCATGGCTCTATATCTGAATTTGTATTTCATAGTGATTTAAACTCAAACAAACTCAGCCCTACATTTTTCCAAAATCTATACTCCTTTTCAAATATTAATGATTGTTTTCATCCGCCTAGGGTTTAATTTATCTATTGAATTTGCTAGCGAAAGCTAGCTAAAACACATAAGTTAAATTAAATATTACTATCCATGAAAATATTATATGGTATGCTCTTATGCATGCTACTCTCGACTGTATCATTTGGTCAAGAAACTACTGAAACCAAAAAAGATACCATTATACCTGTTACCAAACTTGATGAAGTTATTATTACTGGAAATAAAAAAACTGATCCAGTATTAACATCTGTGTCAAATAATTATGCTGAAAAGATTGTGCAGCCAAAAAATGTTGCTGACTTATTTAACTCAATTAATGGTTTCTCTGTAATTAAAAGGGGAAACTATGCTATTGATCCCTCGTTTAGAGCTGCTCAATATGAACAACTTAATATACAATATGATGGAGGAACAAAAGCAATGCATGCTTGTCCAAATAGAATGGATCCAATAACAACCCATATTATACCTGAGGAAATAGCTAAAATTGAAATAATTAAAGGTCCTTATACGGTTCGATATGGTGCAACTTTTGGAGGCATCATAAATATGGTAACCCAAAAACCAGATTATGAAGATTATGGCATTCATGGAAAAGTTTCTGCTGGATTTGAAAGTAATGGAAATTCATTAGTAAACTTAGCGCAATTACAATATATCAAAGAAAAATTTGATATTGTCGCAAATGCTGGTTTTAGAGATTTCGGAAATTACGAAGATGGCGACGGTATTGAAATCCCATCATCTTTTAGAAGTACAGATTACGGTATTAAAATAGGCTACAATTTATCTGAAAATCAACGTATACAAGGGCATTGGAGACAATCTTTTGGTCGCGATGTATTACATGCAGCATTACCTATGGATACCGAATATGATAACAGTAGTATCATTTCATTAGATTATAAGTTAGATAACATTGGTAAAATTGCAAAATCATTTACAGCAAAAGCCTACTATAGCTATGTTGACCATTTAATGACAAATACTAACAGACCTTCATTTATGATGATGGAAGCATCTTCTGCTGTTGATGCCACTACAATTGGTGGGAAATTAGAATTAAACTGGAAACCATTAGAAAAACTAAATATATATTCTGGTTTAGACGCATTACATATTGCTAGAGATGGAGCAAGAACTCGTTTAGTTAAAATTATGAATGGCAATGTTTTACCAATGCCGATGGAATTTAACGATAAAGTATGGCAAGATTCATACATAACAGATTTAGGTGTATTAACTGAAGCAAAGTACAATTTAAGTTCTAACACGATATTTACTTTAGGAATACGATATGACAATGTCGTTTCAGATATACAAGATCCAGAAGATGACTTTGCTACAATGTATGATCTTAAGAAACGAACAGAGCATAATGTAAGCGGAACAATATCGATAAAAAAAGCAGTATCAAACAGATTTATGATTGAAGTAGCTTATGGTCGTGGTGTACGTTCTGCCAATATGATTGAGCGTTTTATTAATCACTTTAACGTTGGACAAGATCCCTTTGAATATATAGGTAATCCAAATTTAAAAGCTGAAGTCAATAATCAATTTGAAATTGGATTTAAAGGGAGCGAACCTTTAAAAAATGGTTTTAATAAATTTAAATATGAAACCTCATTTTATTATTCATTTTTTGAAAACTACATCGTTGGTATTATTGATCCAACCATTAACCGAAAGTTTAATCCAATGGCTCAGCCAAGGAACGTAAAGGTGTTTCAAAACTTAGATGAATCTTATAAAACTGGTTTTGAAGCGATGTTCGAACTTCAATTTTTAAATAACTATTATTTTAAAACAGGACTATCCTATGTCTATGCCAAAAATAAGGATTTAGCAGAATCTCTTCCACTTACTCCACCCTTGACAACAAGGCTTTCTGTTGGAGTTGAGAAAGAAAGCTATTGGGCTAACATTCAATATAACCTCACTTCAAAACAATCAAACATTGCAAGAAGTTTTGGTGAAACAGAAACCGATGGTTATCAAACTTTAGATATTCGTTTAGGTTTCAAACCGATTAAAAATATAACACTTGGTTTTGCACTTATCAATGCTTTTGATGAAGCTTATAACAATCACTTAAACTTTTCGTTCACGAACCAAGAAAATTTCGAAAGAAAACCAATCACAGAACCTGGTCGTAATTTTTCTGTTTTTCTACAATATAAATTCTAACATAGAATTACTTGAATTAAAAAAGGAGTGTATTTTGAATACACTCCTTTTTTAATAACCATAGAAAACAAAGATTACCTTTCTTTTGGTTCTTCCTTATCTCTATCACTAGTGGTCATGAATTTTATCAAAAAACCTATAAGAAATAAGCAAACTAAACCAAAAACGGCGATCATTATTACTCCGTTATTCCAATTATATAATGCGATGTTGTGTGTAATCATAATATGATTTTTTTGTGGTTATAAAATTAATCCAAGTGGTTTTAATTTAATATGATTTATGTCAGTAAAGAAAAAATAATCATATTACTTAAGATCCTTTTTTAAAACAATTGTGTTGTTTAAGTTTAAACTTCTATTGTTATTATTATAAGTTAGATTTCTTTTCTAAAATAACAAATAGCTCTTTGTCAATTCTAGACTCATGAGAATTGTATGCTTTTTCCATAAGCCTAACTTCAAAATGGTTATTAAAACGATCAATATATTCAGAACTAGATCCACCAAATGGAGGACGATCTGTATACAAGTCTACATTAAATAAAAGACCCACTAACTTACCATCATTTGATAGTAAGTTATGCATTTTAATCACATAATCATTTCTTAATTGAGGTTCTATTGCACAGAAAAATGTCTGCTCAAGTATTAAATCGAAATTCATTTGCAAATCAAAAACGTTTTTATGCAATAATTGCTTTGAAGGAAAATTTGGAACTCGTGATTTAATATTTTGAAGTGCTGTTTTAGAGACATCAACTACAAACGTATTTTTAAATCCTGAATTGAAAAGATATTCAGCTTCATATGAATTTCCGCCTCCAGGAATTAAAATTTTTAAAGATGTATCATCAAGTTGATCTATATAAGCTTTTAAAGGAGGTGATATTTGTCCGAGATCCCAACCAGTATCATTGTTTTTGTAACGATTATCCCAAAATTCTTCGTTTAAATTCATTAATAATTATTTGAAACAATAGTTAATAATTCTTCCTTTTGTATTATTCCTGATTGTCTCCAAATTTGCTTTCCATCCTTAAACAATAAGAAGGTTGGAACACCTCGAACTTGATATTTCGCTGCCAAAGATTGATTTTTATCCACATCAATTTTAATAATAGACACTTTATCACCTAAACCACTTTTAACTTCTTTTAAAATTGGACTCATCATCTTACAAGGGCCACACCATTCTGCAAAGAAATCAACAAGAACTGGTTTATTTTGATTTATTATTTCTGAAAATTTGCTCATACCTGACTTAATTTATTTCTCGAATGTAATACTCCAAAGCCCTCTTATTTCATTTATATTATACCCTATTGCTTTATCTTCAGGGTACAATTGTGCTATTTTTTCAAATGTCTCTTTAGTCATAGTTTGATTTACTTTTCCATGACATTGCAAACACATCTCATTAGTAATAATAGGATAATATACATGAACTTTATCATTTATTTCAGAAACGATTGGTTCAATTTCAACATTGCTTTTTAATTGAGTTTTAAAAATTTCTATTTGATTCAATTCTATTGAATTAGCAATGTTCACTAGATTTCTTGATTTATCTGATACGCGCTTAATTTTAGCGTTATGAACTTGAGACAAACTATCTGTTAGAGGTTGTGCTTTAATATTGCAAAACTCTAATGCAGCAATTGTTCCTTTTTTTTGAATGATCCCGATTAAATTTTTACCCAATACAGCTTTAGTACTTAGAGCATAATTTAATCCTCTTTCACTATATGTTGTGTCAATTTCATTAGAATTTGTTTGGCTTTTATGCATTACTTTACCTTTACCTTTACCTTTGCCTTTACCTTTACCTTTACTTTTGCCTTTACCTTTACCTTTGCCTTTACCGTTATGCTTTCCTTTTTCAGAATTAAAATGCGCTTCAAACCACTCAGGTTGTTCAATGTCATTATCAAACATATAATCGGATATTAACCTTATGGTTTCTTCTGGAAAGATTTGCTTAGGCATAATCCCAAAACGTCTTACTGCTCCATGCATTTTGGCATTTTCTTCTGAAGGATTATTGATCCAATTTTGAATCTTATTCGTAAATTCTGCTTTTGACATTCCATCAATGAGGTAATGTTTTTTAACAGCGATCATTGGAGGCCCAATTCTGTCATCATGACTAGCAGTTGGACTATGACAAACATAGCAATTGGTTTCCATTAATTTCTTTCCTGGATGTATACTGTCAGATTCAATTTGTTGAATAGAGGCATAAGTACTGTCTTGTTTAGTATTGTTACAACTAAACATCAGTAATGATAATGCAAATACGAGTATGAGTAGTAAATGTTTCATAGTTTAATAATTTAAAATGCCACCTTTCAAATCATAGATTTCTTTAAACTCCATATTAGACAATTTCTTAGCTGTTTGACGGCTACGACTACCACTTCTGCAGTAGATATAAACTGGTTTAAGTTTATTTAGTTTATTAAATTCTACATTAAACCTTCCAGAAAAAAAGTCAATATTTTTAGCACCTTTAATATGACCCGATTTAAATTCTTTTGGAGTTCTCATATCTATTAATTGGACATTCTTACCTTCAACTTGAATTTTAAATTCGTTAGAAGATAGGAGCTTTATATATTCATTTTGATGAGATTTCTTGCCGAAAATTGCAGATAAAAAAGACATATTATGTATAATTTATTATTTAGTTTAAATCATATTAAAAGTAATTGATTTTTGAATTGGAATTGGTAACCTATGTTACAGAAAAAGCACATCCTACTAAAAATTCAGATGTGCTTTTCACCAACCAAAACTCATGTATATTATTTCATAGTTGAAGGACAGACAAAATCTGTTCTCGATATTTTTGTATTTTTTATAGCGGCATAACCACCTTTAATATCTATTAAATTATGGATGCCTCTGCTTTTTAAAATTGAAGCTGCAATTACAGAGCGATAACCTCCAGCACAATGAATATAAAATGTGTTATCATCTGGAAATTCACTTAAATGATTGTTCAAATAGTCTAGAGGTGTGTGATGTACTCCTTCAATATGTTCTGAAAGATACTCACCCTCACGTCTTACATCATATACAAATGATTTATTTTCTGGATATGTCATTTCAAATTCTTCAGCCGATATTGAAGTCACTGTATCATATGTCATTTCAGCAGTTTTCCAAGCCTCAAATCCACCTTCTAAATATCCTACAACATTATCAAAGCCTACTCTTGATAATCTTGTAACAACTTCTTCTAATCTATCTTCGGGTGATACTAATAAAATTGGCTGATTAACATCAACAATTAATGCACCAACCCAAGGTGCAAATGCACCATCAATACCTATAAAAATAGAGCGTGGAATATGTCCATTTATAAAATCTGACTGATGACGAACATCTATTACTAAAGCTTCAGTTTCATTTGCAGCAAATTCAAAGGCCTTTGGAGATAATGGGTTTTGTGCTTTAGACATGATTTTATCGAAGCTATCATACCCTTTAATATTAAGTAATACATTTTGAGGAAAATATCCTGGTGGCTCTGATAAACCATCTAATAATTCCTCTTTAAACTCTTCTTTGGTCATATCTGCTCTAAGTGCATAATTCACTTTTTTCTGGTTGCCTAAGGTATCTGTGGTTTCTTTACTCATATTTTTTCCACATGCAGAACCTGCACCATGATTTGGATAAAGAATTAAATCATCATTAAGCGGCATGATTTTATTTCGAAGCGAGTCGAAAAGTAAACCTGCAAGTTT
>NZ_JBGCCX010000028.1:0-7402 GCF_045105015.1 Psychroserpens sp. | reverse complement strand
CTTTTTTCTGGATATTTCAAACTTAAAATTTTATAAGATTGAATTGCCTTTTCATAATTTTTTTGTTCGAGATAAATTCGAGCTAAAGTCTCTGTCATTAAGCCATCATGCTTAACGGTGTCTTCAGTTTTTATCTCAATTTTAGAGATTTCTTTTGACGGAATTATTTTAGGGTTTGTTTCTAAAAACTTATCAATTAACTCAAATTTCTTGTTGATTTCGTTGTTAGGTGTCTGAGTTGTCGTTTCAGTAAGGTTATCTGAAATGTTAGAAGTATCTTCTCTATTGATCGGTTTAAAACTCGTTATTTTAAGCCATTCTGAAAACGAGTGCGTTTCAGATTTATCAAAATCTAAAGGCTTTCCAATTTTTAAAGTGCTCTCAGGAGTTTCTTCAATATGTTTTGCATCAATATCTAAAATCACTTGCTCTGGAGTAGATTCTCTTAGTGATAAAAAATTGGCGACATCTTCAATTTTTACTTTCTCTTCAAATAAATTTGGATCTAAAACGCCCTCAGTATTTTTGATGTGTTCTTTTAAAGCACTATCAATAGTAACACTTTTATCCACTGAAATATCATCCGCTTCATTAACAATAATACCTTTTAAATGTTCAGTGTTTTGCTTAATTATCTGAGAAATTTCATTTTGGTTAAAGGCTTCAGAAGTAATGTAATCAAACAAAATACTTCTATCTGTTGTGTAAGCTGCAGTTGTTTTTAGTTCTTGATTGTATTTGTAACTCTCTTTGTTTTTTAATCCTTTGAGATATAATGCTCTAGCAGATTGTGCGTATGGATATTTATCAATGAGTACTTGTAGTTGTTCAGTTTGATCAGATGTAATATTCTGAGGATTTTGAAGAATGTATGTGAAATCAGCTGTATTCAAAATAAAATTACCATTTTGCTAATGTAGCATTAAATATGTCTTGTGTGATACGCTCAAAAATTTCTTCAATTGCCGTATCTTTTTGTGCGCCAATTAATTGTTCATTGCCTTCATAATCAAAAAAGAATGAGAAACGTTGTTCAAATTCTTCTTCGGGTTCATTTTTGTCATAGAACCTTAAATTAACACCAATAGTTAATCGGTTTTGAGCAGCAGTGCTGTTGGCTTGAGCAGTTGTTGGAGAAATTCTGTATTCTGTGATTTCACCTTCATATATTAAATCACCATTTGTTGTTACTAGGCTCAAGTTAGTTTGATTTAGTATTAATTCTTCTAAAGCAATTTTAAAATCCCGTTCTAGACCTGGTTCAACTAGGTCTGCAGTGTTCTGAAAATAATTTACTTGAAACGTTTCAATATTATCAGCAATAGAAGTCCCTGTAAACGAATATTTCCCACATCCTAAAAGCAGAATAGGTAAACAAATTAGTATTATTTTTTTTAATAATGTCATTTAATAGGTGTTTGGACGTTTCATTGTAATAAAAGCATAAATTTTTCCGCCTTCAATAGTAAAAGAAGTTGTTATTAATCTGTAGCCTTTGTAGTGTTTCTCATTAATTATGTCTTCAGCTTCTTTTCGAATAGCTTCAGAACTGTTTGGTCCAAACGAACGTCTTAATCTAAATATTTCAACTGCTTTCATGTATGGTTGTAATCTTACAAGTTCAAAAGTATAAATTTATCAATCTGATTCTCATAAAATTTTCAGAAATTATTTAATCTGGAACTACATCACCTTGGTAATAATATCTTGAATACGGATTAATATCATCAGGACCTAGTTCATCAATATATTGTCTGCTTCCTGTAACGGGTAAATCATTACTATTAAATTCATAGTCATATGATATATAGCTAGGGTCAGAATAATTCACAACCGTAAGATTGTTAGCATTTATTAAGATGTTCAAATTTGAAGGTTGCGTACCAAATATTCTTATTAAGCCATAAACCTCTATAAGATTTGTAGAACCTAAAAGAGGATTTGAATTATTATCGTATCCAAAGTTTACACAATCTGTATCTCCACATTCATTAGTGACGTTATTCGTGAAATAATTAGATTCAAATTCAGAACAATCACCGATCTCTTCAACTTCATTGGTGTTTAAATTTGTTCTCTCAATGCCAGAGTAAAGACAAAGTTTTATTATTGGATTTGTATTAGAGACTTCATATTTATGATAATAAACTTCGTACTCTTCATATTGAACTCCATTATCTTCGTAATAAAACGGACCATCTGGACTGTAAGTACTAGTATCTATATAATAATTGTCATCTTCATAGAAATCAAAATTTCGACTACCAATACTTTCAATTCTATTTTCAGACGTATAAACAACATCTTGAGATTCAATTAAAACATCATTCATATCTGTGGTAGTGATATTGACTAGTTTTTCAGAACTGTCAAAGTCAAAATGGTATTTAGTGTTCTGAGTGTGCATTTCTTTGAAACGTCCATCATCATTGAAAAAATACTTTGTTGATGGATTTCCATTAGAATTTAAGATATGGTATTCCTTGATGATTAGTGGGTCAAACTGAATGCTTATTTCGGTAAGATCATTATCTAAGTTGCCATCAGAATCATCTCCATTATCACTAACATCAGATATGTTGGTGTTATCTGGTGTCAAAGCATTTACAGTTACAGAATAACTAAACCCATCTGCATTTACTTCGTTTTGAGTAATAGTGAAACTCGCTCTGTAAGTTGCGATTTCATCGGCTAAAATAGATCCCATTTCACTCCCTGAAGTTGCACTAATAAATGTAGGTGCTGCGTCAAGATTTAAGGAGTTGTTTAAAAAATCTTTCAGTGAACTGACTAGTGATATACTTGATAAAGTAGCTTCTCCAGTATTATGTACAGAAATAGTATATTCAACAACATCATCAATACCAGTGATCCCATTGCCGTTATCTACAATTGTTGCTGTAACTGAGACTCTTAAATTAGCATTGACAGGATTCATTGGAGTGTCATCAGAACTATCGGAAGAACTGCAGGATGCTAGTAATAGGGACGCAAATAGAAATGACAAAAGTAACCTCATGATGTTGTGTTTTGTTTTTTTAAAGTTAACAAAAAACTTACAAATCATATTGTTTGATTTTTCTGTAAAGGGTTCGTTCGCTAATACCTAATTCTGCAGCGGCAAGTTTACGTTTACCATTGTGACGTTCAAGAGATTTTTTTATAAGTTCTAGCTCTTTGTCATGTAACGATAGGGTTTCTTCCTCATGAATTTCTTCAGCAAAATGATATTTGTCCTGAGAAATGTCTTCAATAGTTTCAACAAATGTTTCGTTTTTGTTTTCAATAGGCAGGACTTCTAAATTTTGAAATTCATTTTTAATCGATTCCTTTTCATTTCCGCCATAAATTTTCTGAATTAAATGCTCATTGTCTTTTTGAACTTCATTTGCATTACCACTTTTCATAAGTTCCATAGTGAGCTTCTTCAAATCGTTAAGATCACTTTTCATATCAAAAAGGACTTTGTATAAAATCTCACGTTCATTGCTAAAGTCATTTTCAGACTTTGAAGCATTTATGACAGCAGGTAAATTACTTGATGTGTTTGGTAAATAACCACTAAGCGTGGAAGCATTTATAACTCGATGTTGTTCTAATACTGAAATTTGTTCAGCAACATTTCGCAATTGCCTAATATTTCCATTCCAGCGGAATTTTAGTAACATATCTACGGCATCATCATTAAGTTTGATGGTTGGCATCTTGTATTTAAGCGCAAAATCACTTGCGAATTTTCTGAAAAGGAGATGGATGTCTTCTTGACGCTCTCTTAAAGGCGGAATATTGATTTCAATAGTACTGAGCCTGTAATATAAATCTTCACGAAATTTTTCTTTTTTGATGGCTTCAAACATATTTACGTTTGTAGCTGCTACAATACGAACATCTGTTTTTTGGACCTTACTCGAACCGACTTTAATGAATTCTCCATTTTCTAAAACACGTAATAAACGTACTTGAGTTGTAAGAGGTAATTCTCCAACTTCATCTAAAAATATCGTCCCTCCATCTGCTACCTCAAAATAACCAGAACGTGTAGATGTAGCTCCTGTAAAGGCGCCTTTTTCGTGGCCAAATAATTCACTATCAATAGTTCCTTCTGGGATTGCACCACAGTTTACAGCAATGTATTTGCCATGCTTTCTATGAGACAACTGATGTATGATTTTAGGAATACTTTCCTTACCAACACCACTTTCTCCAGTAACCAATACTGAAATATCTGTCGGAGAAACTTGAATCGATTTTTCAATTGCGCGATTCAGTTTAGGGTTGTTTCCAATAATTCCGAAACGTTGTTTTATAGCTTGAATAGATTCCATTTTAATTATCTTTTGAATATTCTATAGCTTCACCAATTAGAGTAGCACTAGTGCAATTATTTACTTTTACATAAACCAATTCACCAATTTTATAGTCTTCTTTAGGAAATACAGCAACGATGTTTTGCGAGGTTCTTCCAGACCATTGATCACTAGATTTTTTTGATTCACGTTCTATTAATACTTCTACAGTGGTGTTCAAATATTCTTTGGTTTTAATTTCGCTATGTTCACGTTGTAGCTGAACAATTTCAGCTAAACGTCGTTTTTTAATAGCTTCAGGAACATCGTCATCCATTTTACGTTCCGCCATTGTTCCTGGTCGTTCAGAATAGGTAAACATATAACCGAAATTATATTTCACATATTCCATGAGACTCAAGGTGTCTTGGTGGTCTTCTTCAGTTTCTGTTGGGAAACCAGCTATTAAATCCTGACTTATGGCACATTCAGGAAGGATTCGTCTAATATTGTCAATGAGTTCGAAATATTCCTCTCTAGTGTGTAAACGATTCATTTCCTTTAAGATACGATTACTTCCGCTTTGAACAGGTAAATGTATGTGTTTACATATATTATCAAACTTAGCCATGGTTTCAATGACATCTAAAGTCAAATCTTGCGGATTACTCGTCGAAAAACGAATTCGCATTTTAGGTTGAGCCTTTGCACATAATTCTAATAGTTGAGAAAAACCAACAGCTGTTGCTCTTTGTAAATCGCTAGCTTTTGAAAAATCTTTTTTGAGTCCGCCACCATACCATAAGTAACTATCTACATTCTGACCTAAAAGCGTAATTTCTTTAAAACCTTTATTCCATAAATCATTCACTTCTTCGATGATACTTTGTGGATCACGACTGCGTTCTCTTCCACGAGTAAAAGGCACAACACAAAACGTGCACATATTATCACATCCACGAGTTATGGATACAAAAGCTGTAACACCATTACTGTTTAATCTCACAGGAGAGACATCACCATAAGTTTCTTCTTTTGAAAGGATTACGTTTATGGCATCTCGACCTTCGTCAACTTCAGCTAAAAGATTTGGTAAATCTTTATAGGCATCTGGTCCAACAACTAAATCAACAATCTTTTCTTCTTCTAAAAATTTAGTTTTTAAACGTTCTGCCATACAGCCTAATACACCAACTTTCATTTTTGGGTTGATACGTTTAACTGCATTATATTTTTCTAAACGTTTTCTAACAGTCTGTTCTGCTTTATCACGAATAGAGCAGGTATTTACTAATACTAAATCAGCATCTTCAAGATTTTGAGTCGTATTAAATCCTTGATCTGATAAAATAGAAGCCACAATTTCGCTATCGCTAAAATTCATGGCGCAGCCATAGCTTTCGATAAAAAGTTTACGACTATTACCTTCTTTTGCATCAAGAATTAAAGATGCTCCTTGTTTACTCTCGTCTATTGTTTTTTCCATGAATTTTATATGTGCTAACCAACTCAATAAGCATGCAAAGATATAATAAATTTAAGGATTATGACAAAGTGTCAGTGTATAATTTCCTTTGAAACGACCTATTAATTTGTTTTCTTTGAACTCTTAATTAACGTCATAAAGTATATGTTATTCGCTGAAATTCAATACAAAATTCAAAATGCAAAGCAATTAGATTTTGGTCAGATATTAAATGAAAGCATTGAGCTTTTTAAAATGATTTGGTCACAAGGGTTAGTGATGTTTTTGTTGTTGATGGCTATAGCCATACCCGCGATTTTTGTGATTTATATTCCTTTAATTGTTTTTGGTATTTTAGGTGAGAGTCATTCAAGTATGTTAAATAATCTAGCGCCAGTTTTGATTCTTGTCTCAATTTTAATGTATGCATTTATTGTTTTTGTACTCATGGTTATTACTTTAGGTATGAAAGCTGCTTTTTTCAGGATTATGTTTCAATATGATATGAACGTCATAGGAAAAGACGATTATTTTTATTTTTTGAAAAGACCTTATTTAGGAAAAACAATAACATTGGCATTTGCAAATTTTGGAATTACATTATTGGCTGTATTGTTATGTTATTTTCCAGTGTTTTATGTTATAGTGCCAATGAATTTGTTGGTGGTAGTTTATGCTTTTAATCCAGAATTAACAGTTTCTAGTTTAGTGAAGCTTAGTTTTGAGTTAGGAAATAAAAAGTGGTTTTTAACCTTTGGACTGATTTTAGTTGCTGGGTTTCTAGCTCAGATTGTAGGGATGTTGCTCTGTTTTGTTGGTATATTTGCTACAGCGTCCTTTATAAGTGTTCCATTGTATTTTATTTATAAGCATGTTGTTGGTTTTAACCAGTTTGAAAATTTACAGATTGAATAAAAAATGGAACTTTAACGCAACCATTTGTTAATTTTAGTATCTAATAAAAAACTGATATTATGAAATTGTCTAAATTAATTATTGTTTGTATTTGCTTTCCTTTTTTATTAATGAATACAACTTGTGATGATAATGATGATGATTTTGCCCCAGCAGAATGTGATCAACAAGCAGTAATTGACGATGTTTTTTTTGATACAGCAGTATCCGCAGATTATGCTTTAGTTGGTTATAGTGTTGATGGAGATTGCTTAACCATAGAAATATCTGCAAGTGGATGTGATGGTGGAACTTGGAGTATGGTTTTGGTTGATTCTGGCGATGTTGCTGAGTCTTCTCCTGAACAACGATATTTAAAATTCATATTTACCAACAATGAGGCTTGCTTAGCAGTATTTAGTCAATCACGTAGTTTTGATTTGAGCAACTTGAGAGTAGGAGGCAGCAATGAAATTATTCTGAATATTGAAGAATTCCCAGAACCAATTAATTATACTTATCCATAAATTATTGGATGCACTATATATGTAGTGCCTTAATTTTTTTTGCACGAATTTACATAGACAAATTCACATATATTCAGGTTAATGTGCCTTTGAAATTTTTAAAAATTAGGATGGTAAATTATTTTTCACATACATTTGTAGCCTGAAAAAATCAAATATGCCGAAGAATTTAGTCATTGTTGAGTCACCAGCAAAAGCCAAAACCATAGAGAAATTTCTTGGAAAAGATT
>NZ_JBGCCX010000027.1:0-16902 GCF_045105015.1 Psychroserpens sp. | reverse complement strand
AATAGCAGCAGTTAAAGTTGTTTTACCGTGATCTACGTGTCCAATAGTACCTATGTTAAGGTGTGGTTTTGAACGATCGAAAGTTGCCTTTGCCATGTTTAATTTATTTAATCTTATTTATATTAGTGTTCAATTTAATTCAATAATAAAAAAAGAGCCAATGACGAGATTTGAACTCGTGACCTCTTCCTTACCAAGGAAACGCTCTACCCCTGAGCTACACCGGCGTAAAGTGTTTTCTTCCTCATTTTATTAATGAGATTTCTGCCTTCGCAGAATTTTAGAGCGAGAGACCGGGTTCGAACCGGCGACATTCAGCTTGGAAGGCTGACGCTCTACCAACTGAGCTACTCTCGCATTATTTACAGCTGATTTACCAACTGATGGTTTAAATAAATTGTGGGGAGAGCAGGATTCGAACCTGCGAAGACGTAGTCAGCAGATTTACAGTCTGCCCTCGTTGGCCGCTTGAGTATCTCCCCAATTTTAAAGAACTTTTACTAAAATTATTGTTTAATAATTTTAGACTTTTTTAGAGCCGATGGAGGGACTCGAACCCACGACCTGCTGATTACAAATCAGCTGCTCTAGCCAGCTGAGCTACATCGGCTTTTGCATAACTTTATAGTTATAAAAAAAGCCCGCTATTTCTAACGGACTGCAAATGTAAAGATTTATTTATTTATTCAAAACATTTTTTGAAAAATTTTATTACATATGTGTTCTTAATTTTTCTTTTCGCTTTTTTAATTGTCTTTCAAGCGATGAAACTGCACTATCTGTTCCCTCTTCAAAAGTTTTGCATTGCTTCTTTACAACGAAACTATCTCCTGGAACATTTACTCTAGCTTCAAATATTTTATTTTCTTTATCACTTGTGTTTTCAACTTTTAAATACACATCTGTATCTATGACTTTATCATAAAACATTTCTAATTTATCCATTCGCTTTTGAATGAAATCAATAAGTTTTTGGTCTGCGTTAAAATTTACGGATTGTGTGTTTACCTTCATATTCAGTCTTTTAATAGATTAGACAATATTATTTTTTACTTCTTGGATGTGTTTTTGAGTACACATTTTTCAATTCAGCAATACTATTATGAGTATATACTTGAGTTGCTGCTAAACTCGAATGACCAAGAAGTTCTTTAACAGCATTTAGATTAGCACCTTGATTGAGTAAATGAGTCGCAAATGAGTGCCTCAAAATATGCGGACTACGTTTTACCTTTGTTGATGCTAGACTAAAGTAATCATTTATAATTCTGTAAACAAGCGTTTCATAAATTTTAACCCCTTTTTTTGTTAAAAACAAATAAGATGGGTCTTGAATTAGTTTTAGTTCCGCTCTAGTAATTATATAAGATTTAAATGTATCTATTACAGATGGTATTAAGGGTATATATCGTTCTTTGTTTCTTTTACCTAATACCTTTAAAGTTTTATTCGCAATATCTAAATCATTAAGCCTTAATTGCACTAACTCTATTCGTCTAATACCTGTGGCATAAAAAAGTTCAATAATTAATCGATTTCTTAAACCCTCATAATCTGTAGCAAAATTTAACTCTTGAAGTACTGTTTGAATTTCTTGTTCAGAAAAAGGGACCTGAATCTTTTTACTTGTTTTTAATGCCTTGTGTTTCGTAAGAGGATTTATATCTATTTCTTCTATTTTAAGCAGGAATTTATAATACGAATTTAGAGACGATATTTTTCTATTAATACTTCGGTTTGAAATTCCTTTATCAACTAAAATTATTATCCAACTTCGAATTTGTTGATAATTTGCATTGGTTATTGATTTAGAATTGTACTCAGAATGGATGTAATCTGAAAAATCTGAAATATCTTTAAGATATGCTTTAAGTGTTAACTGAGAATAGTTCTTTTCAAGCAATAAATAATCTGAGAATGATTGTAATGACATTTAAAGACATTTAAGTGACTACTAAAATACAAAGTTTTAATAACAATCTTACTAAAAACAAAAAATCCCATTATTACTAATGGGATTTACTATTATTTAAGCATAATTAAATGTTTTCTTGATCTTTCAGACCTTGAACATACTGTGCTTTTTGTACTTGTGCTCTTCTTGCAACTGAAGGTTTTGTGAATTGTTTGCGCTCTTGCAATTGGTTTTTAACCGTCGTTTTTACAAACTTACGTTTATAACGTTTTAACGCTCTTTCTATATTTTCTCCTTCTTTAACTGGTATTCTTAACATAGTGTCTTAACCTCCTCTCTTTTAGAATTTTTAAGGGTGCAAATATAGGAATGAAATTAAGATTTCAAAACAAAAAATAATTTTATTTATTGTTTAAACAAAGATGCTCGTTTACTCAAGTCTTTTATGAGCTGTTCATCTTCTTCACTCTCTAATATAATATTGTAGTTTTTCCAGAAAGATTTATCATAAGGTTTAGGAGAAAATATATCTGCATCCCAATCTTTTTGTAAAGCTTCAGCAATAATTTGATCATCTTCAATAATATCTGAAAATAAAATTTCCTGAACTGTATAATAAAAACGTTCTTCATTATAATATCTTGACTTCTCTTCTTCGGATAACTTTTCATCAGTCTTCAAACCAACATTAACCAACTTAGGTGTCTCATAATAAATGTAACTTGGGTACATTTTATCATTGTACTCCATGTAACTCATAACTAATTTATGATTTGTTTGCGTTCCAAACAGGGTCTTACTCCTGATCTTTTGCGCATCTGATGCAGCTATAAGTTCGTATTCGATTTTTTTGATTGCATAATTATCCCAGTAAATATAAACCCAACCTTTAGCATGATAGCCACCATTAAATATTCCTTTAGTTTCCAAATTCACATAATCTTTACTATCTGTAATTTGGATTTTATAAATTTTGCGATCATTATCTACTAGAATAGTATCTAATTTAAATTGGTGTTTTTCTAAAATATTCTGACCAAAGAGTGCCTTAACAGATTTAGAATTTCTTATTAAGTTTAACTTTCCTTTAAACAGGTTTTCTAATCCGTTAACTCTAGTATCGTTCCATTTGATGGCTTTAACTAAAGAAGATGTTTTTATAGTGTCTCTTTTTAAATTTTTAGCTTTTAGTTTTCTATTATTCTCATAACGTTTTAGATAAGAATAGTAAGAAAAGATACTATCAACATCTCGAAGATCATAACTTTTTCTAACCTGATCTACATTAATTTTTAGATGATCTTTTGAAGTGACTGAATATCCAGAATCATAAACCGTAATAGCGCTTTCTATTAGCCACTTAAACTCTTTTGCATTACGCTCTTTATGTCTAAGAAACCCTTTTTGAATATAAGCAGAGTCTGGAAGGTTTTCAGGTAATTTTTCAATCGCTTTTAAAATAATATCATTCCCAGTTTTAGGACGAGTTTCCGCCACTAGTATAATTTCATCTAAAGCAGCAATATCTTCTTCAAGATAAATCTCTTCAGAATTATCGAATTCATTAACTGGTATTTTAAAACTTTTATAACCAATTGAAGAAATAATGAGTGTATCAAATTCTAACTCTTTAGAAACTTGCAATACAAACTTTCCATCTTGATTACTTACAGTTCCAATTGTTGTATTCTTAATATAAATACTAGCACTTTCAATTGGTAATAAGGTAGTGAAATCCACAACCTTGTTCTTAAGTTCGGTTTGAGAATAAGAAAGTACACTCACTATAAATAGGCAGTAAAACAGCAGTTGTTGTTTTGATAAAAGTTTCATTTAATTCTGTTGTAAGACGATTATGTAGCGGGCTTGTAATCTTTTTTATCAATTATCATTTTAGCAATGATCTCACGTAATATCTCAGAAGTACCTCCTCCAATTGGACCCAACCTACTATCGCGAAGCAATCTTGCTAAAGGATATTCTTCCATGTAACCATAACCTCCTAAAAATTGCAGACAGTCATACATGACCTCATCTGACATTTTTGTGCACTGAAGTTTAGACATCGTTGCCTCTTTCACAACATATTCTCCTTGGTCTAACCTACTCGCTACAGAATAATTGAATTCTTTACAGATTTCCATTTCTGTATAACGATCTGCTATTTTATGACGAAGTGCTTGAAATTTATCAATCGTTCTTCCGAAGGCTTCACGCTCACCCATGTATTTTAATGTATATTCTAATGCAAATTCAGCTCTAGCATGTGCATTAATTCCCATAATTAAACGCTCTAAAGCAAAATGTTGCATGATATAAGGAAATCCTTTGTTCTCCTCTCCCATTAAGTTTGATGCTGGAATCACAACATTATCGAAAGCTATTTCACCAGTATCTGAAGCTCTCCAACCCAACTTATCCAATTTGGTTGCAGAAATTCCTGGTGTATCTCTATCCATAATAAAAATACTTATACCCTTATTTCCTAGCTCAGGATTTGTTTTGGCTGCCACGACTAAATAGTCACTATAAACACCATTAGTTATGAATGTTTTAGACCCGTTAATGACATAGGTGTCATCTTTTTTCACAGCAGTTGTTCTCATTCCTGCTACATCACTTCCACCGAAAGGTTCAGTAATACAAAGGCATCCTATTTTTTCACCAGTAATACTAGGTGCTAAATATTTTTGTTTAATAGCGTGATCACCTTCTTTGTTAACGTGAGTCATAGCTAGATAAGTATGCGCCCAAATGGCTGCCGCAAATCCTCCTGAATTTACTTTTTGAAGTTCTTCAAGTAGAATTACAGTATAAAATAAATCTAAGTTCATTCCTCCGTATTCTTCAGGATATGCTATCCCAAAGAAACCCATTTCACCAAATTTCTCCCAAACAAAGCGTTCTATGTGACCTGTTTCTTCCCATTTTTCGATGTGAGGAACCACTTCTTTTTGCAAAAAATCTTTTAAACTTTGTCTAAACAATTCGTGTTCTTCAGTGAAGTACCTACTATTCATATTGATGTTTTTTTTATTCTAAATTGAGTGTCAAATATAACTTAATTATATCAATTTTTTTGACAGGAAAATCTTTAACTTTTGTTAATTGATCTAAGGATTTAAAGCCTTCTCTTAGTGTACGCTCTTCAATAATATTGTGAGCAATTTCATAATCGATGTATTGAATTGTCACCAACTCATTGATAGTTGCCGTATTTAGATCGAGCGTTTGTATTGGTTTCGTATTTTTTACAGTAAATTCATTAAGCGTTCGTTTAACAACTTCAGGAGATAATCCGTAGACATCCTGAAGTTGAACATCTGCGATAAAATTTCCACCAATTTTTTTTCTGTAAGCTACGATACGTTCAGAAAGTTTATCACCGATTCCATTTATTTTTTTTAATTGCTCTGCTGTAGCAGTATTTAAATTTAATTTTTGATCAAATGTCTTAGGGCTTTTATTTTTTGAATAAGAATATTGTGTCTTTGGTTTGGGATTTAATACCCAATCTGGAAATTTGAAGTAAGGAGAAATCTTTAGCAGTAATGAATCTGAAACTAAAGTTATCCTTTGAAAATCTTTTATAGAATTAATCCATTTATTTTGCTTTCTAAACGCATGCAATCTATCAATCTCTTCTGAACTCATTCCGAGTGTGTATCCTTTATAATCTGTTATAAAATTTGGATTGAATGGATATACTTTCGGCTTATTGTTTTGTGTTTTAATTTGCTTTAATGAATCTATTTCAGCTCGAAATTGCACTAAATCATGTTGATTAACCTGAAATTCTTCGGAAGAAAAATCGACAAAAAAGTAAACACATTGTAAAATTAAAATCAGTAGTAATAATACAAAAATCCCACTTCGTTGTTGTTTCGTAAACGTGAAGTGAGATTTAATATGTTTCATTTTTTTTATTTTTTATGAGGTACGCTCTTTTATAGCTTTCATGTATTTGTTTAATTCGTCTCGAACTTTTGGTGCCAAAATCACTAAACCAATCATATTTGGAACCATCATAGCAAATATCATAGCATCTGAAAAACCAATCACAGAGCCTAAACTAGCAGCAGCACCAACAATAACAAATAAACAGAAAATAATTTTATAAGTATACTCCATTTTCTTTGATCTTCCGAATAGGTAAGTCCATCCTTGGAATCCATAATAAGACCAAGAAATCATCGAACTAAAAGCAAATAGAACAACAGCTACAGTTAACACATAAGGGAACCATGAAATCACAGATTCAAATGCTCCTGAAGTTAATAAAATAGCTTCAGCATCATTCAATGATCCATTAGCTGCAGTAACATTTCCTGTAATTATTAATACTAATGCTGTCATCGTACAAACTAAAACTGTATCAATAAAAGGCTCTAATAAAGCAACCATTCCTTCACTTGCAGCATATTTTGTTTTTACGGCTGAATGCGCAATAGAAGCCGAACCAATACCTGCTTCGTTAGAGAATGCTGCTCTTCTAAATCCTTGAACTAAAACACCAATTGCTCCACCAGCAACACCTTCTGGGCTAAATGCGCCATTAAAGATTTGCATAAAAGCGTCGCCAATCATATTATAATTTGCAAATATCACAAACAAGGATGCTGCAACATAAACCACTACCATAAAAGGCACTATTTTATCAGTCACTTTTGCAATGGACTTAATACCACCAATAATAACAATACCAACAAGTATTGCCATTACTAAACCGAATGCCCAACCATTACCATGCAAGAAAGATTCAGTTCCTCCAGTAATATTTTCAACTAGTTGAAATGCTTGATTGACTTGGAACATGTTACCACCTCCTAGAGATCCACCAATTACAAATATGGCAAATAATACGGCTAATACTTTTCCTAGACCTGCAAGACCTTTAGATTTTAATCCTTTTGTTAAATAATACATTGGTCCACCGTAGACTGTACCATCTTCGTTAACATCTCTATATTTTACACCTAATGTACATTCAACAAATTTAGATGCCATACCAAGCAAACCTGCTACTATCATCCAAAACGTTGCTCCAGCTCCTCCAATGGATACAGCGATAGCAACACCAGCAATATTACCTAGACCAACTGTTGCTGACAAAGCCGCTGTTAAAGCTTGAAAATGAGACACTTCTCCCTCAGCACCTTCAATAGCAATTGTTTCAATATTATCGCCTCCTGGAGTTGAATCTCCAGCTCCAACAAGTGACTCATGATGATCAATATCATCGTATTTACCTCTCACAATATTAATAGAAGTAAAGAAACCTCTAAAATTTATAAACTTAAAATAGAATGTAAAATAAAGTGCTCCTAAAATTAGAGGAAATAGAACCCAAAACACTTTTACACCACCACCAAAATCAATTTGATAAAATATAAAACCTACAAACCAACCTGTAGCATCTCCAAAAGCTTGATCAATTTTTTGATCAATACCTACTTCTTGGGCTTCTTGAGCAATTGTTAACAGCGGTAATATTAGTGCAAAAATAGAAAGAAGATATTTCTTCATGTTAAGAATAATTTTAATTAGTTAGTTTTATAAGGATTACAAGATGCTAAAAAAAAATGATTTTATAAAGCATCCCTTGTTAAAATGAGCTGTACTCTATTTGATATCGTACAAGGAATTTAGTTTATGAATTTGCTCTGGACGTCCTAAAACAATTATTTTAGAACCTGATATTAAATGCGTATCTGCTTCAGGGTTAACAAGGTATTCTCCTTTACCATCTTTAAAACCAATAACCGTACAACCAGTTTTCCTTCTCAGATCTAAATCCTTAATTGTTTTGACTTCACTAGTATTGTATAGCTTATCAACAATAACTTCCTCAATATTTATATTTTGTTCTCCAACAATACCTAAATTATCAATAAATTCCACCAAATCGGGAACTACTACAAGAGATGCCATATGATCACCTCCAATTCGGTCTGGCAAAATCACATTATTGGCACCAGCTAACTTAAGCTTATCATAAGATGTTTCTTGAGAAGCTCTACTAATGATGCTCATGCTTTTGTTTATTTGCCTAGCAGAAAGTACCACAAACAAATTATCTGCATCGTTAGGTAATGCTGAAATTAAAGTACTTGCACGCTCTACTCCAGCTTCTATCAAAGTATCATCTTCATTTGCATTTCCAAAAACAAATGCCAAGTCTTCGTCTTGGTGTTTTTCAATAATCTCTTTGTCCTTTTCTATAATCACAAAAGGTTTATTGTATGCATTAAGTTTTCGTGCTGCTTGTTTTCCGTTTCTACCAAAACCACATATGATGATATGGTTTTTGAAGCCTTCTATTTTCTTTTGCATCTCTTTATGTTTTAATTCTTCCAAATCATTTTTACTTAAAATATATTCTGTAATTACAGTTATGGCGTAACCTAAAATTATGACACTAGCTAAAATTAAAAAAATGGTAAATATTTTTGCATTGTCATCTAAAGGTTGGACTTCTCCAAAGCCTACAGTTGTAATTGTAATTACAGTCATATAAAGCGCATCAACCCAGGAATAGTCTGACATAATTTTGAATCCAATAACTCCAATTGCCAGAAGCAGTGTTAGTAAAAACACGGCAGTATAAATCTTGGTTCTAAAAAACTTTATTAGTGGATTCATATGTTATAAATCAAATACTGAAGATCTTTTGGTGTAGACTATGTCTTTAATTTTTATCCAAAACGCAAAAAATAAATATAAAGCAAAACCAAATCCTAAGGTCACAAATGTAAGGTACATAAACGATGTACGTACAACTTTTGCTCTTATTCCTAGACGATCTGCAATACGCTGACATACGTAGTAGCCTCTTTTTTGAAAATAGTAAAGCATTTTATAGAAAAATTTCATACTGCAATTTAGTCTTTAGTTTAAAACATTAAAAGTTTATTTGTTTAAAAGTGAGTTGCCAATAGCGCATTTTAAACATTGATGTTTATCACAATATTCTGTTTTCAATTGAACAAGTGCCTGAGATTCTAATGCAGATTTTGAAACTTTCTTGATATTATTAAAGCCTTTGATTATTGAATTCTTCTCAGAATCAAGAAATCTCACCATTGGTATAATTAGATTATTGACATCAGTTCCCGTTTGCTTTGCATAACAAAATTTTAAAGGTATTATCGTATTGATTAACAATAAATCAATAAATGATTTAGTTAATCGTTTATCACTTTTTTTTGACGTTTTATGAAAGGTAAAATGCGTATTCCAATACTCAGATGTAGTTACATTAAAGAGCTCATAAAATCCTTCTACGGTATTGCATTCAATAATTTCAGAAAACAAATGCTGTTCTTTATGGTAGACATTTGCCAATTGTGATAGACGAATCGTTGGAAAATTTCGAGGCCGTAATCTGAAAAATTGGAGCGGAACAATATGCGCATTAAGTAACTGAAATTTTTGTCTTAGAAATACGTACTCTTTTTTTAAACTTTGATAATAAGCATCTTCTATTTCTGATTCTAATAATCCTGCTTGACCGAATAGCAAAGCTTCTAAAGCTAATAGATTTGATTTAGATTTTTGAATGATTGAAAATGTTATTGAATTTGCCAAACCAAAAAAAGCATCTGAATTAACTGTGAGTCCGAAATTTTTCGCCAACATTTTAAACAAAACTGCCTCCCAATTGTTTTTAGATGCTTTTAGTAGGTCTTGAATTCCTCTAGATTTTCGTTCTAAACGTTCAACATATAGACGTTCTAACCAATGATGCAAAATGAAGTTATCAGTATAAGCAAAATCATGTTCACAATTAATCCATTTTGATGTTTTTGAGAACAGTTTCTTATATTTTTGTATGACTTCATCATGGATATAATGCTTAAGTTCTAATGTTGGTATTATTGAATTATCCTTTCTAAAAATGTCTGTATCATGTTCATAAACCACATGTAAAATAACATTATCATATGCTTTATCTTGCTCATGATGATGCACATACCAGTCGCTAGATTTAATATGAATTTCTACATTACCAGCCCAAAGCTGATCTTCTATTTTGAGTTGTGCGTTAAAAAAATCTGGTCCTGAATTAAAATTATGAGTTCCTATTGAAACTAAATTAATAGGCTGATTCATTGTAGTTTTTAACTGCCTTGTATCAAATTTTTTAAATTTCCATATATAGTGTAGAAAATTTTCTCTCATTTTCAAATGTAATCAATTATTTCAAAAAAATTAACCTTTCATTTAGATGACCTACATCGTTGATTTTGTATTTTCAAATAAAAAATGCGATTCTTTATCTTTTTATTAATTCTGATAAGTTTTAAATCAATGACCTTATACGATTTTTCTTCAAATAGTAATTCTGATGACTGGTATATATTAGATGACGTTGTTATGGGTGGACGTTCCAGTGGTAATTTCAAATTAAATAAAGATGGACACGGTCAATTTTCGGGAGCAGTGTCTCTTGAGAATAATGGTGGTTTTTCATCAGTGAGACATCGATTTTCTTCAAGAGATATTAAACAATATTCAAAGTTTATTTTACGAATAAAAGGCGATGGAAAATCATATCAGTTTAGAGCAAAAACGGACTCTAGAGATTATGCTTCATTCATTTATGAATTTAAAACCACCAATGAGTGGATGACCTTAGAAATTCCTTTTTCTGAAATGTATCCTAGTTTTAGAGGACGAAAATTAAACCAACCTAATTTTGAAGGCAACTACCTCTCTGAAATTGCTTTTTTAATTGGTAATAAAAAACCTCAAGAATTTGATTTACAAATTGATAAGATAGAATTAAAATAAAAAGCCTGAACATCGTTCAGGCTTTTAAAACATTATGTAATGATGATTATTAGTCTAAGTATCCCATTTCTTTCATCCAATCGTTGTTAAACATTTTTCCAACATAGCGACTGCCGTGATCATGAAATAAAACGACAACCACATCATCTTTTGTAAAATGTTCTTTTAATTGCAATACGCCTTTTATAGCTGATCCTGCAGAATTACCTAAAAACATACCTTCCTCTTTTGCCAACCTTTGTGTATATACACAAGCATCTTTGTCGGTTACTTTTGTAAATCCGTCGATAATAGAGAAATCTACATTTTCTGGAAGTATATCTTCTCCAATACCTTCAGTTACGTATGGATAAATTTCGTTTTCATCAAACTCTCCTGTTTCATGGTATTTTTTAAATACGCTTCCGTAAGTATCAACGCCCCAAATTTTAATATTAGGATTCTGTTCTTTTAGGTATTTTCCGACACCAGAAATCGTTCCTCCTGTTCCAACACCAACAACGAAATGTGTTATTTTTCCATCTGTTTGTTTCCAAATTTCTGGTCCTGTGCTTTCATAATGCGCTTGAGCATTACTCGGATTGTCATATTGATTTACATACCAAGAATTTGGTGTTTCTTCTCCTAATCGTTTTGAAACTGAATAGTAACTGCGTGGATCATCTGGCTCAACAGCTGTAGGACACACAATCACTTCTGCTCCAACAGCTCTCATGATGTCTACTTTTTCTTTACTTTGCTTGTCTGCCATTACAAAAATACATTTGTAGCCTTTTACGATAGCAGCAAGTGCTAATCCCATTCCAGTATTTCCTGAAGTACCTTCAATGATTGTTCCTCCTGGTTTTAAGCGACCATCGGCTTCTGCGTCTTCTATCATTTTTAAAGCCATACGGTCTTTAACTGAATTTCCAGGATTGAAGGTTTCGTATTTTGAAAGCACTAAACAAGGCAGTTCTGCTGTAAGTTTATTTAATTTAACTAAGGGTGTATTCCCTATTGTACCTAATATATTTTCTGCGTAATCCATAGTTATTATTTTGCGTTGCAAATTTAAGTTAAAAGTAGAAAGTTATGAGCGATTTTAGTGTTTTAGTTGAAATAAAATTGCGTTAGCGATTAAGCAATTGTTGGAGCTCCTTTAAAAAAGAGCGACTTGTGCAAGCGCGACCTGATAGGGAACGCCATAATTATTCAAATCGAATGGCTTTTACTGGAGAGATTTTAGTAATGATTATTGAAGGGATCATCAACATTAAAAAGCAGGCTAAAAAAGTCCCAAGATTTAATAGAATAATGTAATCTAAACCTATATGAACTGGAATGATTGACACGTAATATTGATCTGGATCTGGAAATTTAAGAATGCTGAATTGCTGTTGTATAAAAAGCAAAATCAGTCCAATAATGTTTCCCCAAAACAAACCTAAACAGATTAAGTAAGTTGCATTATATAGAAACACTTTTCTGATACTCCAATTTGAACTACCCAGAGCTTTAAGGATTCCTATCATTTGTGTTCGTTCGAGAATAAGTACAAGTAATGCTGTTATCATATTGATTCCAGCGACAATAATCATGATGGCAATGATGCCATAAGTATTGTTATCGAAAATTTTAATCCATTCAAATGTAGTGTAATACTTTTCTTCAATCGTTTGAGTATTTAAATTTGAAGGTGTTGCAGCTCTAATTTTAGTATCCATTTCAATCAGTTTGCTGTAATCATCTATAAATACTTCGAAATTACCAACTTGATTTTTGTTCCATTTATTTAAACGTTGAACATGTCTTAAATCTCCTAACATAAATGTTTTATCGATATCTTGAAAACCTGAACTAAAAATACCACTAATTTTAAATTGTCTTATAAACGGAAGTTCGTCAATGTGCTCTTTACCAAAGACCATTTGAAACGAATCTCCTACTTGAAACTGCAATCGGTTGGCTAGATAACTCGAAATAATAACGTCATTATTTAAATCATTACTGTAATCGGGTAAGCTGCCTTCTATTAAAAATTCTTCGAGATACGACCAATCATAATATTTACCCACTCCTTTAAGAACAGTGCCTTCAAAATCAGTTTCAGTTCTAATAACTCCAAATTTAGTAGCAACAGCTTGAATATGTTTTACACCTTCAATTGTATTGAAATCTGGATAAAAGTCTTGTTCAGAAGATATAGGAATAACAGATTCATTTGAAACATTGCTATCGTAATTTACGATCGTCAAATGCCCATTAAATGCGACGACCTTTTCACGAACTTTTTTCTGGAGTCCCAAACCTGTTGCAATTGCAATAAGCATCACTATAATTCCAACAGCTATGGCTGTAATTCCAATTTTTATTATTGGAGCCGAAACACTACTTTTATACGCTTTACTACCAATAATGCGTTTAGCTATAAAAAACTCGTAATTCAAAATTATCTATGCATTTTAAGATGTTCAAAAATACTGTTTTATTATTTGTTTTATTATTGATTTCTTGTGGATCAAAAATCAAAGATGAATCTGTCTCAAATCTTGAGATCAATCATCAAGTTCAAGATAAGAATTCTGAAAAAATCACTCCACATATTATTGTTGGCGCAAATCAAACAGAAACCTATTTTCCTTTATTACAAGGGAAACGCGTTGGTATTGTTGCAAACCAAACCAGTGTTGTATTCAATGAAAAAGGATACTCACACTTAGTAGACTCATTATTGAAATTTAATATTGATATTAAAAAGATATTTTCCCCAGAGCATGGCTTTAGAGGTACTGCTGACGCTGGAGAACATATTAATGATGATTATGATGTTAAAACAAAACTTCCAATTATATCATTACATGGTAAAACTAAAAAGCCTACTCCAGAACATTTAGATGGAATAGATATTATGATTTTTGATATTCAAGATGTTGGTGTTCGTTTTTACACTTACCTTTCAAATCTGCATTATGTTATGGAAGCCTCTGCAGAAAACAATATTCCATTAATTGTTTTAGATAGACCAAATCCAAATGGGCATTATATTGATGGCCCTGTCTTAGATACTAAATACAAAAGTTATGTAGGTCTGCATCCTGTTCCCTTAGTGTATGGAATGACTATTGGCGAATATGCTCAAATGATAAATGGAGAGAAATGGTTACGTAATGAAATTCAATGTGATTTAACCATAATTTCATTAAAAAACTACACACATAATACACAATATAGTTTACCAATAAAACCATCTCCGAATTTACCCAATGACCAAGCTATAAACCTGTATCCAAGTTTAGATATTTTTAGAGGAACACCTATAAATGTTGGTCGTGGAACTAATTACCAAATGCAACGTTATGGTGCTCCATTTTTTCCGAAAAGTGATTTCAGCTATATTCCTAAGCCTAATGTAGGTGCAAAACACCCTAGATTTAAAGGTGAAGTTTGTTATGGCATTGATTTAAGTAATGTACCTGTATTAAATCGTTTTACCCTAAAATTTGTTTTAGATGCTTACAAAAAAACACCTAAAAACATATCATTTTTTGGTCCAACTTGGACTGTCCATGCTGGAAATGAAATTCTACAACAACAAATTGAACAAGGACTTTCTGAAAATGAGATTAAAGATAGTTGGAAAAAAGACTTAGACGCTTTTAAAGAATTAAGAAAACAATATTTGATTTACGACTAATCGTTAAGGCTTGTCATCTTTAGATGCCAAGTTATTTTTATCCTCCATCGCTAATAAAACAGAATTATCTCTTAATATCTTAACAACAAAGACTATTCTTACAGGAGATTGTACGGCTACAAAAACATGTTTGCCAATGCTTAATTTTTTTAGAGGAATCTTTACCGTTTTATTTTTTACACTAAGATCGACTTCTCTTTTGTAATTCATATTAACAGCATAAACCTTGTTAATCATAGAATCACTCTTTAGTATGAGAGTATCTTTAGTTGTATTCAATTTTTGAATTAATCCTTTTGCTCTAATGTTGACATTTTTTTCTAGAATGGCAAAATCATTTTGAGCTTGAAGTTGTCTAAAAGGAAAAGCTAATAAAACAAAAAAGATTATAATATGTTCTAATTTCATGTACAAACGTTTTTAACGTCAACAATGAACTAATAGCTTAATTATAATCCCCGAACTCTAAAACTAGACTTCTTTTATCTTTTAATCACTAAATAATCTATGAACGGTCAATAAAACCGAAGTAAATGTATTTTCTTACAAATAGATGCTATAAATTAGTCATCATTATAAGGTTTACCATTTGGTCTTAGATTGTTTCTTCTGTAATCTGCTCTAGTTTGAACATTATCTCTACCAATATCTGATATATTATAACTTTTCATTGAATATTCTATGTCATTATCAGGATCTAGATTGATAGCCATTTCAAAATTAGCATCACTCATATCAAATTTTTCGTCATCAGCATCATTAAGATCAAATGCATCAATGTCATCTGATATAATTTCTGCATCATTTACAGCTACGACTTCAGACTCTAAGCCATGCATTGGATCGAATGGTAATATTCTTTCAATTTGAAATACAATGATTTTGCCTGCTTGATAAAACATAACTGTATAATCACCAATAGGCAATTCGTCTAAAGGTATTTTAGCACTCTTAACAGCAGGTTTAAAATCGAACACTTTTTCAGCATTATCACTAATAAAACGAACTCTTTTAAACAAAAACTTGTTTTCTAAAAGCAACGAATCTTGTGTGTCAGATAAATCGTGACTTAAATTTTTTGCTAGTGGATTTACATTCTTTCGAATTGTAGTGTAGGTTTCTTGAGCAGAAACATTACTACCAAAGAATAAAGTAAATAATACGAGACCAATAAGGCCGTGAATTGGCATACCAATTATAGTAATCTTGTTCATGATTGGGGTCATTTAAAGGTTAACTAAAAACTAAAAAAACATCTCTTTTTAAATGGGATTTCTCCACAAAGAGTTTCTATGTAATTATATTCAAATGTATGAGTAGAATTATTACATGAACAAGAAGTTGGTTGAACACCAAAAAAGAGTCGATGAATGAAAAAAAAGGATTAAAAAAAAGGATGAACTGCACGATTTACATAAAAAACAAATCGAAACACAAAGCTGTAAAACCCTAAAAATGAACACTTAATCGAATTTAAAACACTGTTTAATTCTATTTTTGCGACTCTATTGTTGTGGGTTTTCTATACTTATGAAAAGGTTGTTTGAGAAGTACTCCAATTTTTCCATTGGAATTTTCATCTGGAAATGTATCGACTCCATAAACAATTAATTTAGGGTCTAATGTCATAAAAGTTCCGAAAAGCCTATCCCAGATTGAAAAAATATTTCCGTAGTTACTATCTGTATATGGCAACTTATAATGATGGTGAACTTTATGCATATTTGGAGATACAATAATATAACTCAAGACCTTATCAACTTTGGTCGGTAATTTAATATTTGCATGACTAAACTGTGTGGCAACCAAAGATAATGATTGGTATAAAAACACAATAGCAATTGGTGCACCAACGATATATACACCTGCAAGTGTAAATAAAAATCTAATAATGCTTTCTAAAGGGTGATGTCTATTTGCTGTGGTTGTATCAACATTATGATCTGTATGATGCACAAGATGCACCATCCACAGTGGTTTTACTTTGTGTTCAACATAGTGCGCTAAATATGCTCCTATAAAGTCTAAAAGTAGAACACCCAGTAATGCATAAGCCCAAAGTGGTAATTGAGGTATCCAATTAATGATTCCAAATTGATTCTTTTCTACCCAATCAGCACTTTCTAAAAGCAAAAACGCAAGTCCGAAGTTTATAATTATTGTGGTTAACGTAAAAAAGATATTAGGAATAGCATGCTTCCATTTTTTATATTTAAAATTTACTAAGGGCAGTGTTCCTTCTAACAGCCAAAAAAAGGTAAGTCCACCAACCAGAATCAGGCTTCTGTGAATAGAAGGAATAGTTTCAAAATAATTAATAATCGTTTCCAAAGTGTTTAGGAATTATTTTTGACAATTAAATTGGTCTTTTTCAAATTTACTAAAGAAACTTTACTTCTCCATACACTAGCATTATTTTCATCTTTAAGAAGCGCATATGATGCAAAATATAAAAATGCTACAAGTCCATCATTAGTATTATCAGTGAGAGCTATATCCATTCTTTTTAATTGTCGTA
>NZ_JBGCCX010000026.1:0-18128 GCF_045105015.1 Psychroserpens sp. | reverse complement strand
AGTTAGTGTTTTTGTAGGACCTTCATTGCAATACATCTTGGATACAGAGTTTGATGGTATTGATATTAACGATGTGGAAGAAGACTTTTCTATTGGATTAAATTTCGGAATTGGTCTTACTCTCAACAAAATTGGAATTGATTTAAGATACGAAAGAGGGTTCAACAGTAATGAAGCGCTATTTATAGATAACAACTTAGGAAATAGTGTTGTCAGCAGAATTGACACTAGACCTGATCAGTTAATTCTTAGTTTATCAGTTGCATTATAAAATTGTATAAAAAAAAGCCGCAATAAGCGGCTTTTTTTTAGTTATCTTCCTGGTTGGAAATTGCTGTATCTGCATCTAAATAATTAGGTATTCCATCATTATCTGTGTCATCATTCATAGGATTACCATCATTATCTAAATCTTCGAAACGAGTTAAAACACCATCACCATCATCATCAATATCAAAAAAGTCTGGCAAATCATCACCATCAGTATTGTCGTCAAAAACATTTCCGTTTCCATCTAAATCTTCTAAATGAGATAATATTAAATCTCCATCATGATCATTAGGTTCTGCTGAATATAATTCAAACTTAAAAATAAGATTTGAGTATACTGGAATACCAAATGGAGGTGTATTAAAATAAGCGAGTCCAGAAGGCACAAACATAACACCCAATCCATAATTATCAAATGTAAACGTACCATCTTCATTTTCTACAAGTCCAGTAGATGTTCCGAAATTTGGTATTACAGACCTCCAACCTTCAATAAGACCTATAAGATCAAAATTTGCTGGATTGGCAGTACTATCAAAAACATCATCATCAAACAAATTTCCTGAATAATTGATATTCACTGTATCTGATGAATTTGGAGCATCTCCTCCTCCTTGATTTAATCTGAGAAAATAATATTCATACTCTACATCGTTAGATGTTGTTGTCATAGTTATGATATCATCAATTAACAAAGTATTCATGCCAGGATTTGGCATATCCTCATAAATACCATCATTATTTACATCAGGTAATTCAGTAATAACAATATCGTTATAAGTATAATTTCCTGGTGTATCAAATGTTGAAGAATTATAATAATGCGTACTTAGGTAGTTTAATAAAGAATCTTTATCGGCAATTTGCTGTTCGGTTCTATCTCTTGGTGGCACTAATTCAAAGTCATCATCATCATTTTTACAAGAGGCGAAGCACAAAACTGAAAGTAGTAAAACTACTATAGCATTTCTAAAAGTCATAATTAGATTTATTTTCTTTAACATATTCAAAATATTGTGAATTTTATAATGATACAATATTGCTTATTTTTAGGCTGCAAGATACAATAATATATATTTTTGCATGAAACATTAACGCCATTTTTACAACTTTAATATGCGAATAGATAAATACCTCTGGTGTACAAGATATTTTAAGACTAGAAGCCTTGGAACTAATGCTTGCAAAAAAGGTCAGGTAAAGGTTAATGATCAAGTTGTAAAACCAAGTCGAGAGGTGTATCCAACCGACAAAATTGAATTGCGAAAAGATCAAATTAACTACATTATTGTGGTCAACGACATACCACCAAACAGAGTTGGCGCTAAATTAGTAGATTTATACCGAACAGATATCACACCTAAAGAAGCTTTTGAGGCTAAAGATCTCTTAAAATATTCAAAAGATTATTACAGAAAAAAAGGCGCTGGAAGACCAACAAAAAAAGATAGAAGAGATATTGATGATTTTTATGAAACACCTGAAGAAGATATCTAAAATTTAAACTCACAATACGAAACTCTTTTTTATCTTTGAATAAATCAAAACCAACATGAGCATTACAAAAAACATAATACTCAATCATCAAGAAATTCAACATAAAATTAGGAGAATCGCTTATCAAATTTACGAAAGTAATGTCTATGAAGATGAAATTATTTTAGCTGGAATTCAAGATAATGGTTATTTGTTTGCAAAAAAACTAAAACAAAATCTTGAAAAAATTTCAGATATAAAACCAAGGCTTTGTAAGGTTATAATTGATAAAAAAAATCCCCTTTCTGAAATTAAAACATCCCTAAAAAAAGAAGAATACACCAATACATCTTTAGTTTTAATTGATGATGTTCTAAATTCAGGAAGTACTCTTATTTATGGGGTAAAGCATTTTTTAGATGTCCCTTTAAAACAATTTAAAACAGCAGTTTTGGTTAATAGAAATCATAAAAAATATCCTGTTAAAGCAGATTTTAAAGGCATTTCCTTATCTACTTCTTTGAATGAACATGTTGAAGTTATATTATCTGGAAAGCAATTTGAAGCCTATTTAGAATAATTGAAGTAATGTCTTTTCAACTACTTGATCAACTGATAATCCATCAGTTTTAATTATCACATCAGATTGCTCATATATAGGTGAACGCTCAAATAAATGTTTTCCAATGAATTCTAATAAGTCCGCTTTAGTATTTAAATGAGAAATTAAAGGTCTAGTAGATTTTTCTGTATGTAATCTATCCACAAGAGTTATAATTGATGATTTAAGATAAATCATCTTTGTTTGTGACGCTTCTTTAATAATATTGAAATTATTACCATAACAAGGAGTACCACCACCTAAAGCAATTACTGTTTTCTTTTTTTGAATGACCTCTGTTAAATATAAATATTCTTGCTTCCTAAAAAAGACTTCTCCTTTAGTTCTAAATATATCATTAACACTCATATGCAACTTTTGCTCAATATATGTGTCAAAATCTAAAAAATCATAATTCAAAATTTCAGATAATTTCTTACCAACAGATGACTTTCCTGATCCCATATACCCAACTAAAACTAGTATCATTTTCTCCTTACAAATTGATTATTAAAAACATAAGATATGCTACAACAAAAAAACAAAAAAATATCCAATAATTGGTTTGGAATATTAATTAAACGTTTTATATTTGCACCCTCGTTTAAGAGACTTATTGACCAGTTAGCTCAGTTGGTAGAGCATCTCCCTTTTAAGGAGAGGGTCCTGGGTTCGAGCCCCAGACTGGTCACAACAAAAATCGTTAAGCTTTCGCTTAACTTTTTTTTTATCTTTACTTTATAAAATGCGCACGTGGCGGAATTGGTAGACGCGCCAGCTTGAGGGGTTGGTGGACATTAGTCCGTGGAAGTTCGAGTCTTCTCGTGCGCACTTACTTTATTCAAACAAGTTTTAAGACATTAAACACATTCTTTTTCCAAGAACCTCCTTAATGATTTGCTTTATCTGATTAGCATTGTTGGCATTAGTATCAATAGCTAAACTGCCATTCCCATAAGGCTTGTATTTTTCTTTTCTAGTTTTAGAAAACAAACCAACAACTGTTGTTTTTGTAGAACTTGCTAAATGCATTATTCCACTATCCGCTCCAATAAATAAATCAGTATTAGCTATTACAGATGCTACTTCTCTAATATCATTACTATAAAATGTTTCTGCTTCAAAATCTATTTGTGAAACATACTCTGCTGGTAATATTTCCAAAATATTATAATCTGGATTATTTATTTTTAATTGTGTATAAAACTCACACCACCATGATTTAGAATAACATTTACTCCCAGTTGCATAAGTAAAAATACTAATAGTCTTTTTATCATTTTTAAAAATATCCTTTAAAATACTACCACCTTCTACCATTTCATCTTTGGCGAGTTTAATATCTAATGAGGCTATTTTTCTTTCATTTTTATGTAGCCCTAAAACAGAAAAGTAACTTCTCAAATTATATATAGGGTTTTTTGCCATATGATAACTATCTGAGTTTTTATCAATAACCTTATCATCTATTTCTCCGAAAACTTTATATCTTGAATTAGAGATTTTAGTTAATAATTTACCAGAAGATGATCCTTTTACTGCATTAATGACTAAATCATATTTTCTGTTTTTCACTTTAAACCACACTAAACAATATTTTATTAATTCATTAAAAGGTTTTCTAGGTAGAAGAATATAATCTTTAATATTCGTGTAATTATTGAATATAATAGGAGCTATATTTCCTTTTGCTAAAAGATCAATTTCACAATTTGGAAATGTATCTATAACTTCTTGAATCAAAGGAGTTGTTAATATCATATTACCTAATCTATGATTTGGTCTAACAATTAAAATCTTATTGATTTCTATATCAGTATCCAAAATTGAAATTGAACTTACATGAGAACTCCCTACATTCTCAGTTAAGAAACTCATAATTCTTCTTCGATGAGTATTTATATACTTTAAGAATATATCTCTTTTACTTTTAACCCTAACGTTGTTCGATACTTTCATGACTAAAACTGTAAAATTGCAGTTAGACCTATAGTTTGATTGTTATAGGTTGGTGCTATGTTAAATGTTGTCAAACTCTCGACTCCGTCTTCTTTCTTTTTGAATGGATTCCAATCAAACAGGTAGTCAAAATGATATACTAGTTTCGTTATAAGTATACCTAGACCAGCTCCAGCTAGAACATCAGACAAGTAATGGGCATTTTTAGCTATTCTGAGAAATCCTGTAGTTGATGCGAAAACATAACCACTATAGGCAAGCCATGGATTGGTGTCTTTAAATTCTTCATATAAAATAGTCGCAGAGGTAAACGCCTTAGATGTATGTCCAGAAGGAAATGAGGCATTATTGTAACCACTTGGTCTTTCTTTTCCTATCAATCCTTTAAAAGCGTTAGTTGCATACTTATTTAATGTATGCGAAATGAAGGCGTTTTTAGATTGGTCAAACCAGTGATTTTTTGACTCAACTCCCAAAAGATCTGCCGAGTACATTTGCACTAAAGGAACTTTCCAAAGATGGTCATCTATAGTTGTTGTAAAATCACTACCAACCATATTTCTAACATCTCTCTGAATACTGTTTTCGAGTGCTGTACCAGAAAGTATAACTCCAGAACCAATCAAAATTCTAGAAACTGTAGTTTGTTTTAAAAATGTCTTTTCAGTCTTTATATTTTTTAGACTATCATTCTTAACCTCCAATGTTTGAGATTTAACTGTAAAAACACAAAAAAGTAAAAAGCAAATAACTATTTTCATAATCAAGTATTAAATGTTCGTTTATACACCTATTACATGGAAAATGAAGTTCACCCTATTTTTCTATGAAATATTTTGGAACTTTAAGTATTTTTGAAGTCTCATTAATAAAAATAATGTCTAAAAAAGAGCCATCAGTATGCGAAGAGAAAGTATATAACGAGTTATTTCGTGCTCACTATGAATCGGTTACTAGGTACATTTATTATAAATGTGGAAATTTAAAACAAGCAGAAGATATTGTTCAGAATGTCTTTATTAAAATCTGGAAACTATGCTCCAGTATTATCTATTCAAAAGCAAAATCTTATATTTACTCAGCCTGTAATAATTCATTTTTAAATGAAGTAGCTCATAAAAAAGTTGTTCTCAAACATCAAAAAACAATTGTTGAAAACACTAATCATGAGAGTCCTGATTTTTTAATCGAAATGGATGAGTTTAGAATTAAGCTCAAGCAAGCCATCAGTGATTTGAATCCTAAAGAGAGAGAGGTTTTTTTATTGAGTAGAGTTGAAGACAAAACTTATAAAGAAATTGCGGAAATAACAGGACTAACAGTTAAAGCCATTGAGCGTCGGATGAGTAAAGCATTAAAAGAATTAAGAGAAAAACTGGGAAAACATATTAAAATTTAATAGGGTAAATTTGTTTTTAAATGTAATAGCTTTAGAAACATGTAATATATGATGAAAAATTACGATACCGATGATACATTTTTAGGGCGTTGGATTGCTGGAGAGCTTTCTGAAGAGGAGCTTGTTGATTTCAAAAAAACAGAAACTTACAAACAATTTAAACTCATCAATGAAGAGTCTCAGTTGTTAAGTGGACCAGAAATTGATGTTGAAGCTGCACTAAAAAACGTGAAGCAAAACTTAGCCTCTAACGTTTCTAAACCTAAAACTATACGCCTTTGGCAAACCATTAGTATAGCCGCTATTTTAGTAATATCCCTAGGCTATTTTATTAATTCATCAAAGACTATTAGCAATGGTATTGGAAGTACCCAAACCATTGTGTTAGAAGATGGTTCTAAAATTGATTTAAATGCCAATTCAAGTATTTCTTATAAGCGTTTTTTTTGGTCAAAGAACAAAACTGTTAACTTAAATGGTGAAGCTTATTTCAATATAAGCAAAGGTCATGGTTTCAAAGTTGAAACTTCAAAAGGCACAGTTAGAGTTTTAGGTACAGAATTTAATATCAAAGACAGAACGACTTTTGAATTAAAGTGTTATGAAGGAAAGGTTGAGTTTTCTCAAAACAATAAAACTTCTACTCCGAAAATCTTAACAGAAGGCATGCAAATAAATATTGAAGATAATCGTATTGAAGACCTTACTTTTCAAGAAGATTTTCCTAATTGGAAAAATGGCGTTTCAAAATTTAATGAGCAACCTTTGGCTCTGGTATTACAAGAGTTAACACATTATTACAAAATTAACTTTAATACACAAGATATTGATACGAGTCGATTATTTTCTGGGAGTTTTGAGAATAATAATTTAGAGCTTGCATTAAAATCTACTTTAGTTCCTATGGGAATATCATATAAAATAGAAGACAACATCTGCATACTTTCAGAATAATTATATTAAATTGTCCTTATCATCAATAGATGAATATTAATTTATGAGGCAGTTTATTTCACTCGTTTTCTTATTAATCATTACTTATGTAAATGCGCAAAATGTTCAAAGCTATAACTATGATAAAATCAGCTTAAATGAAGTAATTAAGGACATAGAAAAGCAACATGATGTTAATTTTTCTTATGCTATCGATTTAATAAAAGAAAAACAAATAACCATAAATATTGAAAATATTGAGTTCGAAGAATTATTAAATATTTTAGAATCTCAAACAAGTTTAACTTTCGAACAAATATCTAAAAATCAAATTATCATCGCGCCAAAAAATACAGATGATAAAATTTGCGGATATGTTTTAGATTTTGATTCTAAATTACCCTTGCCCTATGCTGTTATAAGCTCATCAACAGGAGAAAATATTTCTACAGATTTTAAAGGTTTTTTTTTAATTGAAAATACCGAAGACAACACTTTCTCGATAAGCAATTTGGGATATGTTACTCAAGAATTTACAGGTAAAAAAACATGTCAGCAAATTTATTTGAATGTCGATAATGAAGTGCTAGACGAAGTAATCATCTCAGGCTATGTTACTTCTGGAATAGATAGAAATAAAGATGGCTCAATAGATGTTACTAGTAAATCCTTAGGTATTCTCCCAGGTCTTGTTACTCCCGATTTGTTACAGAGTATTCAATTAATTCCAGGAATTAATAGTTTAGACGAATCAGCTTCAGGAATACAAATTAGAGGTGGTTCTCCCGACCAAAACCTTATTTTATTTGATGACATAAAATTATTTAATACAGGTCATTTTTATGGAATGTTCTCAACGCTTAATCCATATGCAACACAAAAAGCAAGTATTTTCAAATCAGGAACTAGTGCTGTATATGGTGATCGTATTTCTGGCATTATAGATATTACTTCTGGTGAAGATATTCCAAATAAACCGGAAAGTGGTTTTGGAATAGACGGATTAAGTATAGATGCTTACATAAAAACACCTTTATCCAATAAGCTAGCTGTTTATGCTTTTATAAGACGCTCAACTAGTGATATATATAGGAGTTCAACCTATGAAAGTTATTCTGATAAAATTTTCACAAATACAGGAACAGTTAGAAATTCTAATGGAGATATCATAAACGTTACTAGTGATGACGAATATACTGAAGACTCTAGCTCAGATAGTTTCTCCTTTCACGATATTAATACCAAAATTATTTTTGCTCCAAACACTAATAATAAATTTATATTTAGTGGTTTGACTACACGTAACGCCATAGATTTCTCATTTACTGATGATGGTGAAACTAAAGTAGATGACCTAATTACAGAAAACAATGGATTAAGTCTTAAATGGGATCATAAGAGTTCAAAAACTAATAGTGAAATCATTTCACTTTATTTTTCAAAATATGATTCTAACTATTCTAATAGAGCACTAATTGGAGGCGTCTTAGACGAAAGAAATACTAGAAATAATTTTATTACAGATATTGGATTAAATGCAAAGTTTATTAGATTAATTGGAGAGCGACAGTATTTGACTTTTGGATATCAAATCTCAAATAGTAATGTAGAAATTGTAATCGCTCAAGAAGAGCAAGTTGATACTGAAGACAATATTAACATTGACAATACAGATTACAACTTAAAAAATGCATTATTTGCTGAATATGAATATAATACTAATAATTCAAGCGTTATTGGTATTGGTCTTCGAGCTGTACACTATAGTAGTTTAAAAAATGGATATTTAGAACCAAGGATAAATGCTGAATATAAAATAGGTGAAAATTTAAGAATAAAAGGTAGTTTAGAAAGACGGCACCAACCTATTTCACAAATTATTGAATTCGACCAAGGAGAGCTTAGACTTGAAAACAGTACTTGGCGATTATCTAATGACACTGACAGTCCTTTGTTAAGAAGTGATCAAATATCTACTGGTTTGCTGTACGATAATGATGGCTGGACTATTGATTTTGATGCCTACTACAAAGAATTAACTGGATTAACATCTCTTACAAATGGTTTCGGTAATCCACAAATGAAACTTGATGAAGGTGAGAGTATCATTAGAGGAGTTGATGTTCTAATAAGAAAGCGTATCGATAATTATCGTATTTGGGCTGGTTATACATATAATAATATTCGATTTGATTTTCCTGATATTCAAGTTGGAGATTTTCCCGGCAATAATGACATAACGCATAGCTTCAGAATTTCAAACTCGCTGCATGTCAATGATTTCGAATTTTCTTTAGGATGGCAGTACAGAACAGGTGAACCTTACACTCCAATTGAAAATTTTGATGAAGGAACTTCTTTAGTTAGTTACGGCAGTATTAATAGTGTCAGATTGAAAGATTATCATAGAATGGATGCTTCAGCTATCTATAATTTTAAAATTCATAAAGTAAAAGATTGGAAAGCGCAACTAGGTATATCAGTCTTAAATATATATAACAGAAAAATTCCGATTTCTTATACTTATATTTCAGAAGATGAAGGAGCTGGTTTGGAATTACAGCAAGTTATCCAACGGTTTTCTCTTGGCATTACACCAAATGCTTCTTTTAGGCTATTTTTTTAATATAATTTTCTACTTATAAATTAATATCTGATAAAATGTTAATAGTTTTACTATTAAAAAAAACTTAAAATGTAGTTTGAGTCTAAAAAAAGCTTATTTTTGTTTAATCTTTTTAAATTAAAAATGAACAACATAAAAAGTACTTTCAGTATTAAGGATCTTGAAAACCTAACAGGTATCAAGGCACATACTATTAGAATCTGGGAAAAAAGATACAATCTATTGCAACCAGAACGAACAGACACGAACATTAGATTTTACAGTTTAGAGAGTCTTCAAAAACTTTTAAACGTTAGCTATTTAAATAATAATGGCTTTAAAATATCTAAAATTGCATCTTTAAATATGCATGATATTCCGCAGCTAGTGAAAGAGGTTGCAGAAAGTGACAATACAAATAATCATGCCATAGATGCTTTTAAATTATCGATGCTTAATTTTGATCAAAAATTATTCTACGATACCTATGAAGGCCTATTAAAAGACAAATCATTTAGTGAATTGTTTTATGAAGATATAATCCCTTTACTTTCTCAAATCGGTTTACTATGGCAAACAGATACCATCACACCAGCACACGAACATTTTATTACTTCACTGATTCGTAATAAAATATTAATTCATACTGAAAAATTACAGTCGAAGAATCAAAAAGACACGAATAAAATATTTGTTTTATATCTTCCAGATAATGAAGTACATGAATTGGGATTAATGGTTATTAACTATGAAATTGTAGCAAGAGGACATCAAGCTATATTTCTTGGTCAAAGTGTTCCTTTGGATAGCCTTAAAGACTTACTAACCTATTATGATGACATTACCTTTGTTTCTTATTTTACTGTGAAACCTGAAAAAGATGATGTTAATGATTATATGAAAGAATTTTCAGAAAAATTATTAACAAAGAACTCTAATAAATTTTGGGTTCTAGGTAGAATGTTAGATGAAATTGATTTAAATTCACTACCAAAAGAAATAACGCCTTTCAAAACAATCAAGGATTTAGTTAAAAAACTCTAAAATTTTAGTGCTAAAGTTAATTTTGTTTAGCTTTTTATTAAATTTGTTAAACAATGAAGAATAACATCGCTATTATAGGATCTGGATTTTCTGCTTTATCAGCCTCTTGCTACTTAGCGAAAGCAGGATATAACGTCTCTGTATTTGAAAAAAATGCTACTGCAGGTGGACGTTGCAGACAATTAAAAAAAGAAGGGTTTACATTCGATATTGGTCCGAGCTGGTATTGGATGCCTGATATTTTTGAAAAATTCTTCAACGATTTTAATACATCTACTTCAGATTACTACGAATTAGACAAATTAAGTCCAGCCTATAAGATATTCTTCAAAGACGAAATTATTACAATTGGTGATACATTAGATAAGATTTGTACAGAATTTGAGCGTATTGAACCCGGAAGTTCTAAACCACTTAGAAAATTCATCAATAAAGCTGCAACAAATTATGATATAGCAATTAATAAAGTTGTTTTGAAACCTGGCATTTCACCGTTTGAATTGGTTACTCCTGAAACGGCTATTCGCGTGGATCAGTTTTTTAAAACAATTAGTGGAGATGTTAGACGTAATTTTAAAAACCCTAAGTTAATATCGACACTAGAATTTCCTGTTTTATTTCTGGGAGCAAAACCTAGTAAAACACCTTCTTTCTATAGCTTTATGAATTATGCCGACTTCGGTTTAGGCACCTGGCATCCTAAAGGAGGCATGTATGAGGTAATCAAAGCTATGACAATATTAGCTAAAAGTCTAGGTGTAGCTATACACACAAATAGTCCAGTTGATAAAATTGATGTTGAAAATAAACTAGCCACTTCTATTGTAGTTAGTGGTAAAAAACACAATTTTGATATCGTTTTAAGTGGTGCAGATTATCACCATTCTGAAACTTTATTAGATCAACCATACAGACAGTATTCTGAAGCTTATTGGGAGAAGAAAACATTTGCACCTTCTTCCCTATTATTTTATGTAGGATTTGATAAAAAATTAAATAATGTAGAGCATCATAACTTATTTTTTGACACAAATTTCGAAACTCATGCTGAAGAAATTTACGACAATCCCAAATGGCCTGAAGACCCTTTGTTTTATGCTAATTTCCCTTCAGTGACTGATGCTTCAATGGCACCAAAAGACTGTGAAACAGGATTCTTTTTGATACCAATAGCTCCTGGAATTGAAGATACAGAAGAAATAAGAGCACAATATTTTGATATTATCATGTCTCGTTTCGAACGACTAACCCAACAAAAAGTAAAAAATAATATTATCTTTAATGAGTCCTTCTGTGTTAAAGACTTTATTAAAGAGTACAATTCATACAAAGGAAATGCTTATGGAATGGCAAATACACTATCCCAAACTGCATTTTTAAGACCTAAATTAAAAAGTAAAAAAGTCAATAACCTATATTTCACAGGACAACTAACGGTTCCAGGACCTGGAGTTCCACCTTCACTAATTTCTGGTAAATTAGTAGCCGAGCTCATTAAAAAACACCACAATAACTAATATGAAAGCCATTTTCGATACTGTTTCAAAACAATGTAGTAAAACTGTTACTAAATCGTATAGTACGTCATTTTCTTTGGCAACTAAAATGCTATCTAATACAATTCGTCAAGACATTTATAACATATATGGATTTGTAAGATTTGCAGATGAGATCGTAGACAGCTTTCATGACTATGATAAAGAATTACTTTTTAACAAATTCACTGAAGATTTAGAATTAGCTTTAGAACACAAAATTAGCTTAAACCCTATTTTAAATTCTTTTCAAGAGACTTTCCATAAATACGACATTGATAAAAGTTTAGTAGATGCCTTTATGAAAAGTATGCGTTTGGATTTACACAAACAAAATTACCTCACTGATGCTGAATATAAAGAATACATTTATGGATCGGCTGATGTTGTAGGTTTAATGTGTCTTACAGTATTTGTAAAAGGCGACCGCAACAAATATGATGCTTTAAAAGATTCGGCTATGAGTTTAGGATCTGCTTTTCAAAAAGTAAATTTCTTACGTGACCTAAAAGCAGATTTTGAAGGTCTAAGTCGAACTTATTTTCCAAATACAGACTTAAATCAACTTGATGAAACTTCTAAACAAGCCATTATTAATGATATCGAAAGTGATTTCTCCAAAGGTCTTCATGGTATTAAGAATTTACCGATTGAAGCTAAGTTTGGTGTATTTATGGCGTATAGATACTATAGTCAGTTGTTGAAAAAATTAAAGAAAACTCCTGCTTTAGAAATAAAATCAACTAGAATTAGAGTACCAAACTATAAGAAGTTTGAATTACTCACTAGAAGTTATGTTAAATACCAATTAAACCTCTTATAATCGTATGCAAACTCTATTATGGATTCTTGTTTTTTTAGGTGTCTTTTGCACTATGGAATTTATGGCGTGGTTTACTCATAAATACGTGATGCATGGGTTTTTGTGGAGCTTACACAAAGACCATCACCACAAAGATCACAACAGCTGGTTTGAACGCAATGATGCTTTCTTTATTTTTTATGCCATTGTAAGTATGACTTGTTTTTATCTTTGGAGTTACGAAGGCATTTGGTATTGTTTACCTATTGGCCTTGGGATTATGGCTTATGGAGCTGCTTATTTTTTAGTTCATGATATCTTCATTCATCAACGCTTCAAAATGTTTAGAAACGCAAATAATTGGTATGCTAAAGGTGTTAGACGTGCTCACAAAATTCATCACAAACATTTAGGTAAAGGTGATGGTGAATGCTTCGGAATGTTATTCGTACCTTTCAAATATTTCAAAAAATAATAGCGTCTTTCGTTTATGACTAATGGTTTCCATTTCGACTATATTATCATTGGAAATGGTTTAGCTGGATTGCAATTGGCTTTAAAACTTTCTGAAGATTCCTTTTTTGAGGATCTGCAAATCGCTCTTATTGATCCTTCCAATAAATCTGAAAATGACAAAACTTGGAGTTTTTGGGAAAAAGATAAGTCACAATGGTCTTCAATTATTCATAACACTTGGAACAAAGCTTCCATTTATACTTCAAATAAAACAATTGATTTAGAGTTGTTGCCCTACACATACAATAGTATTAGAGCTATAGACTTTTATAATGAAGCAAAAGCAAGACTCAAGAGCAAAACAAATATTCATTTTATTATTGAAGAAGTTGCCTCTATTTCTGAAAATAAGAAAGTTTCTGTAACTACAACAAATAAAAACACATATTCAGCTTCTCATGTGTTTGACAGTCGCATTCCTGAAGAGTTTTTAAAAGAAAAGGCAAACAGCATTTCTATCATTCAGCATTTTAAAGGTTATGTCATTAAAACCGAAATGGAAGCCTTTGAAGATGATAGAATTACGATGATGGATTACCGTTTAAAAGATGGTAACCAAACCACATTCATGTATGTTTTACCTTTTTCAAAAACGGAAGCTTTAATTGAGTTCACCTACTTTACTGAAAGCTTAGTTTCAGAAGCTACCTATGATAAATTTATCAAACAATATATTGCAGATTACCTCAATATTAGCGATTATACAATAACTGAAACTGAAATCGGACAAATACCAATGACCAATTATGATTTCAGTAAATTCAATACTAGAAAAGTTACAAAAATTGGAACTGGAGGTGGTTGGGTTAAAGGGTCAACTGGTTATTCGTTTAAATTAACAGAAAAGAAAGTTGCAGCAATTATTGAGAATATAAAAGCCAATAAAATTCCATCAGAAAACTTATTCAAGCGTAAATACAAATTTTATGACAAGGTCTTTCTAAAAGTACTTAAGGACAATAATGATAAAGGCGAATGGGTTTTCGAGAAGTTTTATGGAAAAAACAATGCTTCAACTATGTTTCGATTTCTAGATGAAGAGTCTACGTTAGTTGAAGACATTAAAATAATGTTGTCCTTATTTTCTTGGTCTTTTATTAAAGCCTTTTTTAAAACACTCTAAGTAAGTCATCAATTGTATTGGTCACAATTTCACTATTCCAGTTTGCAGCTCCAGATTTATCAATAGTAATTGCTCCACTTTTATCAATTACAAAGGTTCTAGGAATTGAAGACACATTTAATTCTGAAGGGTAATTGCTTACAGGTTGATACACTGGAAATGAATAGTTCTTTTCCTCCATAAACTCAGACAATTTCTCTGTATCTTCACTACTTACAAACAAAAACACGATATCATCATTATTTTTGTAGCTCTGATAAAGCGCTTCCATGCTTGGCATTTCAGCAATACAAGGAGGACACCAAGTAGCCCAAAAATTAATAACAACAACCTTGTTTTTGAGTGAGTTAAAGTTTAAACTCTGCCCTTTCAAATCTTTTAGGTTCCAATTATAATCAGAAATTAAAGTACGTTCAGCTTCCTTAATTACAGAAGGCTCTACAACTTTAGTGATTAACGAATTAAAAAATACCTGAATTGGTAACCTCGTCTGAGGAATTATTAATGTAGCAATACTAATGACAAGAATAAAATTAAATATTTTAGATGTTTTTGGTGTAGTCATAATTACAAAAATAGAAACGCATTATCATAGTCGATAATGCGCTTCAAATCTAACAACAAAACCTGATATAAATCAAATTAGTTTCTTGTAACTGTAATTGAATTAGACAAATGAAATGTACCTGTTAGGTTATTTGCATTTGTAACTGTTGCTATATTGGTATCATCTTCGTAACGTAAATACCATATTAAACAAACACCTGTTCCTGCTGCATCAAAATCAACACCTTCAACAGCTGCTAATGTAGGAGGAGTTCCCAAAATCATTCCATTTGCATCAGTAATGACCCAAGTTGAATTTGTTCCTACTCTATTATCTGGATTTTCAAAACCAATACCACTAACCATATCTGGTGTGCCATCAACATCAAATGTAAACGGTCCGCCAGTAAGAACATCAGCATTTGGTCCTCTTTCAACTCTAATAGAATTTGATAAGCTAAATGTACCAGTAAGATCTGCTGCATTTGTAACTGTTGCTAAATTAGTATCGTCTTCATAACGCAAATACCAAATCAAGCAAACACCTCGTCCTGCGCCATCAAAATCTACGCCTTCTAACATTTCAAGTGTACCTGGTGCACCAAGAATATTTAAATTAATATCGGTAATTACAAACGTTCTGTTTGTACCAACAGCATTTGGATCTGTAGATATTCCTGAAACCATATCTGAAGTTCCATCTACAATAAAATTAAAAGGACCTCCAGAAAGTGTTCCTGCATTTGGTGCTCCCAATCTGTTAACTGTAATAGCGTTTGATAAATCGAAACTTCCTTGAAGATCATTCGCATTCATTCCTACATCTAATCCTTGAATTCCATTTTCATAGCGTAAATACCAAATAAGACAAGTTCCTACTCCAGCTCCATCAAAATCTACACCTTGAAGCGCATCGTTAGTTGGAGGTAATCCTAAAATATTTCCAAGATCATCAGTCACTACAAAAGTTCTGTTAGAACCTATTGCATTGGCATCTGTTGTAATTCCACTGACAAAATCTGGTGTTCCATCAACGATAAATGTAAAAGGTCCTCCTGACAATACTCCAGCTTCTGGAATTACAGCATCAGGCAAACTACTACTATCATCATCACTACTACAAGAAGTGGCTACAAAACCTAGAACCAAGACTGCAAAAAACATTTTTTTAATCATCATATATAATTTTTAAGTTATTCAATACCCCAAAATTATAGTTTGCTGTAATTATAAAATGTTAGCTAGCTAACACAATCAAAAAAAGTTCAAAAATTTATGCTGAATTTTTAAGAATACGGATTTCTTTTCTATTGAAATCAATATAGTTTTCTTCTCTAAGTTCGTTCAAAAGAATGTTCAATGTTGGTCTGGAAGTACCTATTAAAGAGGCAATATCTTTTTGAGTATATGGATGTTGAATCACATGATCTCCTGTTTTCGGACAATCATATCCATAATCTGTACATAATTCATTAAGAAACTCAACTAATCTTGTTTTAGTATCCTTAAACAATAACAACTGAAGTCGACGTTCTAACTTTTTAAATTTAAGTCCGATGAATTTATACACCTTAAAACTAAACGTTTGATTGTCTCTCATGAGTTCGTGCATAGTGGTTACTCCAATTGGGCAAATAGACGTTGAATTATCAATTGATTGTGCAAATTCATCACGTGTATTGGCTCCTAAAATTGCTTTTTCACCAAACAACTCCCCTTTAGACAAAATGGCTTTTACAACTTCGTCTCCATCCTCACTATAATAACCAATCTTAACTTTACCTTTTTCTATAAGATAGACTTTGTTTGCAGTATCTTCTTGAAAGTAGATATAGTCTTTCTTTTTATAAGCATCGAAGTCATGTTCATTCTTATAAGCTTTGAATTTATGAGGACATAATACCTTAAAGAGGTTGACATCATCAAAGAACCATATTGATTGCATGTTGGAAACGTTTATTGTTAGATAAGTCAACAGTCGATAAAACTCTAAAATACTTACAGTTAAGACATAAAAAAAGCTCTTGATTTCTCAAGAGCTTTTTAATTCTATACAATATAGTTATTAAGCTGCATTTTCTTTTTTAATTAAATTTAAAGCAGAACCTTCATTATACCAATCAATTTGCGACTGGTTATACGTATGATTCACTTTGATTGTGTCTTTACTTCCATCTGCATGAACAATTTCAATTGTTAATTGTTTGTCTGGTGCAAATTCATTTAAATCTAAGAAGTTGAATGTATCATCTTCTTGAATTAAATCATAATCACTCTCATTAGCAAAGGTTAATCCTAACATTCCTTGTTTCTTAAGATTTGTTTCGTGAATTCTTGCAAATGATTTTACAATCACTGCAGCTACACCTAAATGACGCGGTTGCATGGCAGCATGCTCACGTGAAGACCCTTCACCATAGTTATGATCTCCAACAACAATGGATTTGATTCCAGCTGCTTTATAAGCTCTAGCTGTATCTGGTACACCTCCAAAATCACCAGTTAATTGATTCTTCACAAAGTTAGTTTTCTTACCGAAAGCATTCACTGCTCCAATTAAAGTATTGTTTGCAATATTATCTAAATGTCCACGGAAACGTAACCAAGGTCCAGCCATACTAATATGATCAGTCGTACATTTTCCGAAAGCTTTTATAAGAAGTTTAGCTCCAGTAATAGAATCTCCAAGAGGAACGAAAGGCGTTAATAATTGTAAACGTTCAGAATCTGAAGCCACTTTGACTTCTACTCCACTACCATCTGCCATAGGTGCTAAATACCCATTGTCTTTTACATCAAAACCTTTTGGTGGTAATTCCCATCCTGTTGGCTCATCTAACATGACTTCCTCTCCATTTTCATTGATTAAAGCATCTGTCATTGGATTGAAATCTAATCGGCCAGCCAGTGCTATAGCAGCAGTTAATTCTGGTGATGCTACAAAGGCATGTGTATTTGGGTTTCCATCGGCACGCTTTGCGAAGTTTCTATTGAATGAATGAACAATACTGTTTTTAGGTGCATTTTTAGGATCTTCATAACGAGCCCATTGACCAATACATGGTCCGCAAGCATTCGTGAAAATCTTAGCATCTAATTCTTCAAAAATCTGAAGAATACCATCACGTTCAGCTGTATATCTTACTTGTTCAGAACCAGGATTAATCCCTAATTCAGATTTCATTTTCACACCTTTATCTAAAGCTTGTTGTGCAACAGAAGATGCACGAGATAAATCTTCGTAAGATGAGTTAGTACAAGATCCTATTAAACCCCATTCTACTTTTATTGGCCAATCATTAGCTTTCGCTTTTTCAGT
>NZ_JBGCCX010000025.1:0-7905 GCF_045105015.1 Psychroserpens sp. | reverse complement strand
GGTATTTTATGTGTTGAAAAAATTGCTGGACAACATGTTGAAGCTTTAGATTACGGAAACATTCCTGGTTGTACTTACTGTTCTCCAGAAATTGCGAGTGTTGGCCTAACCGAAAAACAAGCTAAAGAACAAGGGATCGATATCAAAGTTGGTAAGTTCCCCTTCTCTGCCTCTGGTAAGGCTAGTGCAGGTGGAAACAAAGATGGATTTGTAAAAGTGATTTTTGATGCTAAATATGGTGAATGGCTAGGCTGCCATATGATTGGTGCTGGTGTCACAGATATGATTGCTGAAGCAGTTCTTGGAAGAAAACTTGAAACGACAGGTCATGAAGTATTAAAAGCAGTTCATCCACATCCAACAATGAGTGAAGCTGTTATGGAAGCTGTAGCAGATGCCTATGATGAAGTTATTCATTTATAAAAAATAATTATCAATTATAATAAAGGCGATTCAGAAATGAGTCGTCTTTTTTTATAACCTTACTCCTATTCCAATAAACAAACCATTAGGAGCTATTTCTTCAAATCCTAAAGTATATTTCATATGAGTGTCTATTGCTGATGTAATATTATATGCTGCACTTATATCTGCACGAACTTTAAACTTATTTGAGAAAAAATCAAAGAAATAATTTAGACTTGGGCCAACCATAACATCAAAATTTCTAGCAACTTCATATTTTGCATAGATAGGAGCATTAATAAACTTAAAATCATTAAGACCTATATAAAGCAATTCAGGCTGTAAAGATAAAGATTCATCTATAGTAAAATCGACAAACACTCCACCATAAAATCCAGTTTCTGTTTCTGTATTAGAACCAAAGTTGGATTCTTCGACTTGAAAAAAAGTAAAGTTCAAACCTCCTTTGATACCGAAGTCAACTTCAGACTGTGCGTAAGAATGAAAAGACAGTAGAATAAAACTATAGTATAGAATCTGTTTCATTGAATGATTATAATTTAAAACCTATCCATATAGAGACTTAAATCATTGATTTAAGAAGCTCTGGATAGCTAATTCATAACTCTGTAACCCAAAGCCTAATATCACACCTTTAGCATTAGGAGACACATAAGACTGATGTCTAAACTCCTCTCTAGAAAATGTATTAGAAATATGAACTTCAATAACAGGAGTTTCAATAGCTTTAATAACATCTCCTATACCAATAGACGTGTGCGTGTAAGCCGCAGCATTTAAAATAATACCATCATAAGAAAAACCAACGTCTTGAAGCTTATCAATCAATTCACCTTCTATATTAGACTGGAAATGTTCTAACGCAATATTAGAATACTTATTTGATATAGATTCAAAAAAGTCTGTGAACGACAAGTCTCCATAAATATTAGTTTCTCTTTTACCCAATAAATTAATATTTGGTCCGTTGATGATAATTAACTTCTTCATATAGTAAAGGTATTAAAATTTAGACATAAAAAAGCCGAAGCAATTGCTTCGGCTTTTAATATGTAATTTAAGTTTTAAACTTATTGCATTAGAACTTCCAAGTTAAACCAAACTGAGCTGTTTGGAAAAAGTTGTTAAACACATTTAAGTTACCATTAAATCCTGAAGTTTTAGTCTCATCAGAAGTATTTGGTAAGTTATTCTCACCAGTACTAGAAGTGTAAGATAAAAGATCTGTTAATACAAAATTAATTGCAAAACATTCAGTTACGAAATAGTTGATACCTAAACTTGCTCCTGCTCCAAATCCTGAAGTATCAAAGTCTTGTGTAGGATCATCCATACCTGTAACAGTAGTTTCAGTATTTCCTGAGTTAAAACCTAATCCGAATTCACCGTAAGTTTTAAAACGCTTACCTAATTCTAAGAAGTAGTAACGAGCAAAAACTCCAGCACCAAATGTTGATCTTTTTGTTTCAGTAGTAACACTTGGGTCTACAAATAATACAGTATCTTCAAATTTAGAAGAATTTAAGCTTAATTGAATACCAACAGCAAACTTATCAGAGATAAAGTATCCTGCTTTAGGATTGAAGCTAAAACTTGAATTTTTTGTTTCGAATAAATCTCCTGTTTCATCAGAATCAGTATCAGTACTTGAGCTGAAACCTAAGTTACCTTCAACAATAATATTTCCTTTTTCAAAACCAAATGTTTTTTCTCCTTCTTCTTGAGCATTAACATTTGAAAAACCGAATACTGCAACTGCAGCTAATAGTAAAACTTTTTTCATAATAGATTTAATTTAAGTATTTAATAATTTGAGTTTAAAATTTTTAATCGGCGGCAAAACTATACTTAATGATTTTCTTATGCAAGAAAAATCTGATAAAGTTTTATCCATATAAAAGGGTAGCAATTTGCCACCCTTTTATAAATTATATCATAAGTTAAATTACAGAATTCTGTAATTTACACCTAAGTTTACTGATGAAAATGATCCACCGTCAGCGCTAACACCTCTGTAAGATATTCCTGCTTGAAATTCTTCAGTGATATTATATGCTACCATTGGTGCATAATAAAAACCACCATCTCCTTCTCCTGCAGCGATTGCATATCCTAAATCAGCTCCTAATACAAATGCTTCTGAAGCGTTAAAACGACCAGATGCAGCTAAAGGAATGTAATTAAAGTTATCAACCTCAACCTTAGTATCAGGAATAGTTACACCAAAGAAAGTACCACCTTCAATAGTTAATTCTTCTCCAGCTACAGTTTGGAATCCAGTTGCAACACCTGCTTGGAATTTTTCAGAAACTTCCCAAAGGTAAGTTGCATCTAATCCAAAGCCAATTCCATAAGAATCAGAGAAATCTCCGATTGTTGTACCTACATTTAAACCAGCTCTAAGCTCGCCTTGTGCATTTACATTTGATAAACTAAAAACTGCGACAACAGCTAATAAGATTAATTTTTTCATAATTTATAAGTTTTTAAAATTGATTAGTACAAACTAAATACTTTTTTTTCAAATAATAAACAATATTTGCAGACTTATTAACAATTTTGTAAACACTTAGTCTCAAATTGTTGATTACTAGATTTTTACATAATAGTTTATTAACAATATAAATAAAAAATACGTCATTTGACGTATAAAAACAGCCTTAAAACCCTTATTTTTACCATTATTAAATACAAATTATAGAGAAAAAACACTATGAAATGGCAAAATGCTATTAAAGATTACAAACATTACCTCAAAATTGAACGCGGATTATCCGTTAACTCTATTGATAGCTATGTACGTGATGTCGAAAAACTCATATTGCATTTAGAACATGACAACAACTCTATTTCCCCTATTGAGATAGATAAAAACGTAATCCAATCTTTTATATATTATGAATCAAAACGTATTAATGCAAGATCACAATCACGTTTAATATCTGGTTTACGTAGTTTCTTTTCTTATTTAGTGTTTGAAGATTATAGAAAAACAAACCCATTAGATCATATTGAGTCACCAAAAACTGGCAGAAAACTTCCAGATACTTTGAGCCTAAAAGAAATTGATTCTCTTATAGGAGCTATAGATTTATCTAGATGCTACAACAACATACACATTGGTGAACGGAATAGAGCAATTTTAGAAACACTTTACAGTTGCGGGCTTAGAGTAAGTGAACTTATCAATTTAAAAATATCTGATCTTTTTTTTGAGGAAGGTTTTATTAAGGTAACTGGAAAAGGTAATAAGCAACGTTTTGTCCCTATTGGTATTAATACTCAAAACTATATTAATATCTGGAAACAAGAACGTTCCAAAATTAATATCTCACAAGATTATACAGACACTTTATTTTTAAATCATAGAGGCAATCAATTAACCAGAGCCATGATTTTTACTATCATTAAAAATCTGGCGAAAGTTATTAACCTTAATAAAGTTATTTCTCCTCATACGTTTAGACATTCATTTGCGACACATTTACTTGAGAATGGAGCAGACTTAAGAGCTATTCAACTTATGCTTGGACATGAAAGTATTACAACCACTGAGATTTATATGCATGTTGATCGTTCACACCTTAAAGAAGTGCTATTGAAGCATCATCCTCGGAAATAATTTTTTGTGAGATTATGGTGACAATTCACTTTGTTTCGTGTCTTAAATAGTAAAGAAAAATGTATGAAACAGTTAATGAATAAGTTAGCTTTATTTAAAACGAATTCACAAGAACATTCAACTGAAAGTTATAAAAACTTAGATGAGTTAAAATGGCAATTTGCTCTAGAAAATTCTAATGTAGGCGTTTGGGATTGGAATGCTAAAACTAATCAAGTATTTTATTCAGAAAAAACGAAACAACTTATTGGTTTTACTAATTCAGAAATAAAAAATTCAGAAATACAATGGGATAAACGTGTTCATCCAGAAGATCAAGACGCTTATTTTAAAGATTACAATGCACATCTAAATGGAAACTTAGACCATTATAAGAACGAACATCGTGTGCGTTGTAAAGACGGAAGCTATAAATGGATTCTTGATCGAGGTAAAGTTGTTACTAGAGATAAAAACAATAAACCACTTCGCATTATTGGTACAGTTGCAGATATTACAAAACGAAAAAAAAATGAAGAATTACTCAAAACTAATTTAGAACTGATTACTAATCAGAACAAACGATTACATAATTTTACTCATATCGTGTCTCATAACCTTAAGACACATATCGGAAACTTTAAAAACATCTTAGAGTTTTATGACGAAGCACATTCTGAAAAAGAAAGAGATGACCTAATTTCTCATCTCAAGACAATTTCTGGTGCTTTAACAAACACCATTGTAGATTTAAACGATATTATTAGCATCAAATCTAAATCTAATATCGAGCAAATTAATGAGACTATAAATATACACTCCTGTGCAAATAAGATTATTAAAAGTCTAGAATTAGAGAGTCAACAAAAAAACATAAGCATACACAACGCCATTAGAGAGACTGATCATATAAAAACAAATGTTTCTTATTTTGAAAGCATTCTACATAATCTAATTTCAAATGGTATAAAGTACAGTCATCCTGAACGAAGATCTAAAATCATATTACAAACCATACACACCAACACGGAAATTAAAATACTTGTGTCTGATAATGGTATTGGAATAGATACAGATAAGTACAAAAATCAATTATTTGAAATGTACCAAACGTTTCATGGAACAAAAAGAGAAGATTCAAGAGGAATTGGCCTTTATATTACTAAAACTCAAGTTGAAGCTTTAGAAGGACGTATTGAATTAAGTAGTAAACCAAATGAAGGATCTACGTTTACGTTAATATTTAAAAGATAAAAGCATTCTAAAAATTAGAATGCTTTTATCTTTTAATTTAGTACAATACTATTTAGCAATATTTACAGCTCTAGTTTCTCGTATTACTGTAACTTTTACTTGTCCAGGGTATGTCATGTCAGTCTGTATTTTTTGAGAAATCTCAAAGGATAAATTTGCCGCCTGATCATCTGTAACTTTTTCACTTTCTACCATCACGCGAAGTTCTCTACCTGCCTGAATTGCATAAGCTTTATTAACTCCATTAAATCCAAAAGCAACATCTTCAAGATCTTTCAAACGCTGAATGTATGAATCTAAAACTTGACGTCTTGCTCCTGGTCTTGCTCCAGAAATTGCATCACAAACTTGAACAATTGGTGACAATAATGTTGTCATCTCTATTTCATCATGGTGAGCTCCAATAGCATTACATACTTCGGCTTTTTCGCCATGCTTTTCAGCCCATTGCATTCCTAGAATTGCATGAGGTGTTTCCATATCTGCTTCAGAAGAAGGCACTTTTCCAATATCATGTAATAAACCAGCACGCTTCGCTAATTTTGGATTTAAGCCTAGCTCAGCTGCCATAACTCCACAAAGCTTTGCAACTTCGCGAGAGTGTTGTAATAAGTTTTGCCCATAAGAAGAACGATACTTCATTCGACCAACTAATTTGATTAATTCTGGATGTAATCCATGAATTCCCAAATCAATGACTGTTCGTTTACCAACTTCAATAATTTCTTGTTCGATTTGTTTTTCTGTCTTTTTAACAATCTCTTCAATTCTAGCAGGATGTATTCTTCCATCAGTTACTAGTTTGTGTAAAGATAATCGCGCTATTTCTCGTCTGACAGAATCAAAACAAGATAATATAATTGCTTCAGGTGTATCATCTACAATAATCTCCACTCCTGTTGCTGCTTCAATAGCTCTAATATTTCGACCTTCTCTACCAATAATTCTTCCTTTAACATCATCAGATTCGATATTAAAAACAGAAACACAGTTATCAATAGCTTCCTCAGTTCCTATGCGCTGTATAGAGTTAATGATAATCTTCTTAGCTTCTTGTTGAGCAGTAAGCTTAGCTTCTTCTAGAGTGTCTTGTAGATAACTCATCGCATCAGTTTTGGCTTCGCTTTTGAGTGATTCTACCAACTGAGATTTTGCGTCTTCAGCAGATAAACCAGAAATAACTTCCAATTGTTTAATCTGACTCTTGTGTGCTTTCTCAACTTCATCCTTTTTCTTTTCAAGAAATTCGAGTCTAAAGTCGTAGTCTTTAATTTTACTATCAAGACTTTGGTTAGCCTTTTTATTTTTAGATAATTCACTAGAAATTTGGGATTCTTTGTCCCTAGTGCGCTTTTCAGCTTCAGCCATTTTTTTATCTCTCGATAGAATCACTTTTTCGTGTTCTGCTTTGAGTTCAATAAATTTTTCTTTTGCTTGAAGTATTTTATCTTTTTTAATCGATTCTCCTTCGTTTTTGGCTTGTTTTAAAATTGAATTTGCTTCATTTTTTGCATCTTTAATTAGCTTTGATGCGTTATTCTTTTCAAAATATTTTGCTATAATATATCCTAGTATTACTCCTAATACTACTCCTCCAACAATCATTAAAATTGTGTTCGTATCCATGTTTAAATTAGTTTTAAATGTTTTTTTGATGCTATCAAAATGCCTCAACCATATTAAAAGTTCTTTGTTTTAAAATGGGTAGGGCTAAAAAAAAGCCTACATCAGTTTCAGATTTTGTATAAACTCCTTAAAAACAAGTTTAGGGCTAACAAGCTGATCAAAAATCTGCCTAAGACACTAAAAAGTTTAGTACTAGCAGCTCGATTTTACAACTTAAACTCACCCTTTTTAAAGAATTAACGTTGAGTTTATCAAAAATAAAATAACTAATGTAGGCAGTAACCTAATATTATTTAAAAGAACGTTAAGCACTTAAATGTTCATGTAAAAGTTGATTTAAAGCATTTAACTTTGTCTCAACTTCTTCACTTACTTCGGCTTTATCTATTGTTTTCTGTTCTACTTGAGAGGCAAATTGTAAAGCACACATGGCTAAAACATCTTGCTTGTCACGAACAGAATAATTTTGTTCAAACTGGCTTATCATGGCTTCAATCTTTTTAGCTGCTTTTCGCAATCCTTCCTCTTGGCTTGGTGCAATTGTTAAAGGATATACTCTATTTGCTATAGATAGCTTTATTTTAAGCTGTTCTGCCATTACATGTTGTTTACATTATTCAGATAATTGCGCAATACAATGGTCAATATCTCTAATTAATGTATTTATTTTAAGCTTAGTTTCTCTATTATTCTCGTCACTGCCCAGTAAGGAATTTGCCATTTTGAGTGCTTCATACTTATCAGCCCAAGAACTAATTTCTTCTTGTTGACTTATATTTTTTTGCTGTTGAATTGCTAACTCCTCTGAAATTTTAGCATTGGTCTGTTTTAAAACTTCAAGTTTATGCAACACTTTGCTAATTTTATTCTCTAACGAATCGACAATATCTTCAATTTTACTCATTTACAAATTTCAATACTGATGAAACAAAGTTAACATACCAAATGAAAAATAGCAATTGTTTTAGAATAAATTTTGAATTAATATCAAAACATCA
>NZ_JBGCCX010000024.1:0-9985 GCF_045105015.1 Psychroserpens sp. | reverse complement strand
CACTACATCACGTTGCTTAGGAGCTCTATTTAAGGTCATCATCAATTCTTGAAGCGCTTCTTCTGAAGTATGTGCTCTAGCTAATTTGACATATCGAACCAATTTAGGCTTATACTTTTCGTAGATCTCTTCTTGAACACTAATTACATCTTTATCAAGAAGCCTTTTAATTACAGGCAGTACATTTTTTTTATCTAAAATCGACATCAAATCTTGAACTTTCAAAGACGATTGATGATGCAAAGCCTCATAAACAATAAACTCGTCGTCTTTTAAATCCTCATCATTAATTTGAGTTTCATCATTCTTATAAATTACAGTTTCACTCTCTAAGACAAAGGCACTTGGCAAAGCAGCTCTCATCACTTCTCCTACAGTACACATATAATATTTTGAAATCCAATGCCAATGCTTCAATTGGATATTGGTAACCACAGGAGATTCGTCTAGAATTTGATGAATCTGCTTTGCCTCATAAACCTGAGGCGCTAATTGATGAACGCTTTCAACAATTCCTGTATAGATTTTAGATTTCCCAAAAGGCACAGACACTCGCATTCCAGGTTTTAAAAAGCTAGATTCTGCTTTAGATATAGCATATGTAAAACTATTTTCTAAAGGAATAGGCAATATGACGTCAATGAAGTAATTCAAATAGTTTTAAATAATATTATTAAGCTGAACCGAAATCATTCGACTCTCACCCAATATTGCGTTTTATAAAAGAATGCAATATAGCCTCTTACTTGAAGTTGGTTAGGGTCATCATCATCAAGCTTGAGTCGACAAGTATACACTTTACCGTCTTCTGGATTTGTGATGGTTCCGTTTTTATAAGCATCTCCTTTAACCTCCATGTTTTTGATTATTTCTAATCCTAAAACTGGTTTGTTATAATCTTCTCCTTCACAAAACTTACATGGAAGATCACGTTTAGAGACATCAAATATCTCAATAATCTTCCCAAAAACCTTCCCGTCTTTCTTATAAATTTCAACTATGGATTTCTCTTCACCAGTTTCGTCATCAATGGTCTTCCATTGCCCTAAAATGCCTTGAGCACCTGAAGAAAAAATCATTCCGAAGCATAGTATGTAAAAAAATAAGTGACGCATTTTATCTGTGTTTTCTTAATCTTGCTAACGAGGCATTAAGTTCAAAGCCTAATAATAATATATTAGCATTGAGCCAAAAATAAAACATCAGTATCAATAACGCTCCAATTGACCCATAAAGTTTATCGTATTGTGCGAAATTTTCAATATAAATCCCAAACAAATAAGACGTGAGAATTATCAATAACGTTGTAAACAAGGCTCCAACTGAGAAAAACTTAAACTTCTTCCCTTCTTTAGTCCCAAAATAGTATAACGTAGCTGTAGCCATATACACCATAATTATGAAAAACAAATACTGAGACAATACTAATAATAGTCCGCTATTTTCATTTTCAACATGCGCTAATTCGACGATATTTTCCACAACATAGATATTAAATAAACCCAGAACAGCAACAGTCAGGATTAACAAAAATGCCAGAATTATAGCAACACCGAGTGCATAGACATATTGCTTAAACACATTTCGTGTAAGCTGCTCGTGATAAGAGCTTTCAAACCCAGAAAATACTGCATTTACACCATTTGCCATAAGCAATATTGAAATCAAAAACACTGAAGATATAAGTCCACCACCTTTTATATTTTCAAAAATACTTTCATAAAAGAAACCGGTTGTCGTAGGTGGTAAAAATGATTGCAAAAAATCTAAAAACTCAGTTTCAAACCCATCAATTGGCACATACGGAATAACAATAATAACGAATAATAAAAATGGAAATAAAGCCATAAAAAAACTATATGCAATTGCGCTAGCTCTAGTACTCAAGGCACCTTTCACAATTCCAATAACATACAGCTCTAACAAATCATAGAGTGACAAACCCTCTAAAACCTTGAGTTTAATGCTTTTGAAAAATTTAACCAATAGATTAACTATTGGAATTTTCTCTAATTTATCTTCAATAGGTTTAGACATGTAACGTAAGTGGCTTTATTCTAAATTCAAACTGATTTGATCACTCGTAAAAGTAGAAAACTTATACCTACAAATTAAAGAAAATAAGAAAAACTTACAATGACTTTTGCTTTGCTTCCGTTCAAATCAATTACCTTTACAAACTTAAAGTTTCAGTCAAAACACAGCACAACCAATGTCAATATCATCATTAAATGCCATTTCACCTATAGATGGTCGATACAGAAGTAAAGTAAATCGTTTAGCTCCTTATTTTTCTGAGGAAGCGCTCATAAAATATCGTGTTTTAGTAGAGATAGAATATTTCATTGCACTTTGCGAATTACAACTACCTCAACTATCAGGCATTAACGCTTCTGTTTTTGAAGATCTTAGAGGTATTTACACAAACTTTACATCAGAACACGCTCAAGCCATAAAAGATATTGAAGCCATTACCAATCATGATGTAAAGGCTGTAGAATATTTTATAAAAGAACAGTTTGACAAATTAAACCTATCAAGCTACAAGGAATTTATTCACTTTGGATTAACATCACAAGATATCAACAATACTGCAATCCCTTTAAGCATCAAAGAAGCGATGAATGATGTTTATGTACCAGAGTATTTTGAAGTACTTAAAAAATTAAAAGATATAGCAGAAGAATGGAAAAACATTCCTATGCTAGCAAGAACTCATGGCCAACCTGCTTCTCCGACTAGGTTAGGAAAAGAAATACAAGTATTTGTAACACGTTTAGAAGAGCAATTTAACTTATTAAACGATGTTCCAAGTGCAGCGAAATTTGGTGGTGCAACTGGAAACTTTAACGCGCACAAAGTCGCGTATCCAAATATAGATTGGAAAGCATTCGGAACACAGTTCATTCAAGAAAAACTAGGCTTACAACATTCGTTTCCAACAACTCAGATTGAGCACTATGACCATATGGCTGCTTTATTTGATGCTTTAAAACGCATCAATACAATCATAATAGATTTTAATCGAGACATATGGACTTATGTATCTATGGAATATTTCAAACAAAAAATCAAAAAAGGTGAAGTTGGGAGTAGCGCAATGCCACATAAAGTAAATCCCATAGATTTTGAAAATTCTGAAGGCAATTTAGGAATCGCTAATGCGATTTTCGAACATTTATCTGCCAAACTACCTATTTCAAGATTACAACGAGATCTTACTGATAGTACGGTTTTGCGTAATGTTGGCGTACCTTTCGGGCACACACTTATTGGTTTTAAATCAACTCTAAAAGGATTAAACAAACTATTACTAAATGAATCTAAATTTGCTGAAGATTTAGAAAACAACTGGGCAGTAGTTGCTGAAGCTATTCAAACTATTTTACGAAGAGAAGCTTATCCAAATCCGTATGAAGCTTTAAAAGGATTAACAAGAACTAACGAAGTTATCAACGAGACATCTATTTCAAATTTTATTGACACTTTAGAAGTATCTGATGCTATTAAATCAGAATTAAAAGCTATCAACCCAAGTAACTACACAGGGATATAATGATGTTTAGCAAAAATACTTTAGCACTTATTTATACAGGAATTCTAGTCTTCGGATTTTTTATTTCTGGAATTTTTGGCATGCTAGAATACATCATTGTAAAAGCACTTCTGTTTACTGGTTTTGCAGCATTAGTTGCTGTGCTAGTTTGGATTGCAATTAAAGACCAACAAACAGATACAAAATAAAAATCACCTCAAGAATAACTTAAGGTGATTAACATTAACATATTCAATAATAATCAGTTATTGAAAAAATTTAGTGATTTCTTTTAATTGAGTTTCTTCAATATTACCTTCCTCTAAAACAGTAGCTAAATCCATTATTTTACTAAAATTCATATCGTCACCTAAAATTCTAACTACTGCAAAACCTGCCTCTTTAGAATTCCCTAAAAGGATAAATTCGTCGACATCATCACCATCTCCAATACACTTTACGACAAACTTTCCATCTGTAGAATTTCCACCTCTCATTAACTCTTCATATTTAGGATTCTCTAATATGGTTTTTACTTTAGCATACTCGATATCCATTTGATCTTTATTACCATCTTCTGCAACAAAAGCAATAAGACTTAATTTATCAACAGAGTCGTAGGCCTCTTGTTGTGTTTCATCTAATAGTGTTTCATCTATTTTAAGTAAGCTAATTGGTACATCTAAAGATGTAAATCCTGGTGCAAGTTCACTATCTACGTAGAAACTTTGCAATGTTGGATCTTGGTTGCAACTTTGTAAGGTTACAACCAAGAACAACATCATGATTATGGTTTTGATTGATGACATAGTGTTATTAGTTTTGTTCTTTTGTTGCTTTTTTCAACTGCTCGCCTCCTGGCATATTCATTTGACTTGTTAATTTAGAGATTTGTCTTAAATCGATATCTCCTGTTAAGGTCAATAATACGGTTTCAATTTCTCTTTTCTTACCATTAATAGTGATGTCTTGATCTTGTGTCATTTCTTTGATACCGTTAACAAACATCAATAACTCTTTAACATGATTCTCATCTTTCCCTTCTCTCACATAAAAATTAACAGTCTGATCACCATCTTTTACTCGCATTAATTCTTCTAAGCTTGAGTTTTTTAAATATTTAGCTACAGTAGCATTCATATCTGCTGCTATCGCTTTATCTCCGGTTGTAAATACTTTAAAACCAGTGATATTTCCTGCCATATCAATATAACCTTGCATCTCTGGGTCATCGGCATCGATTCCCATCATGGCTAACATTTTAAACATCTTTTGGTTAACTATTACAGATGTCACCTCTTCTTGATCTTCAAACTTATCAAATACACTCTGTGCACTTGTCACGATTGACGATAACATTATTACTACTATTACGATTAAATTTTTCATGTTTACTTGTTTTTTTTAATTGTTTACTTGTTTTGTGTTCTTTAAAAATTTGTTTGTTGTTTTTCCGAGTGTATTAATATGACTCGCTTTTTCGGCACCAACATTAAAACTCTCTGATGCCAGGCCTAAAGCATTAAAGCTAGATGTGCCTTGATTAAAATTCTCTGATAGTACACTTAAACTTGAAGTGCCTTTATCAAAATTTGAAGATAGCATTGCTAGTGCTTCTTTTGTTTGGAAATAAACTTCTCGCTCTTCATCAGATAAATCTGCAAGTGTTAGTTTTTCATTACCTCCCATTATATTAGGAATTAAAATCCCTAGCATTAGAACTGCTACTGCTGCGACAGAAATCCATTGATATACGAAATTTTTCTTAGGTTTTAATGGAACGTCTTTAGTATATAGTTCTTGTTTTGTTGTATTAAAATATTGAAACATGACTCTGTATGATTCTAAATGAGGAGCTACATTATCTTGTGCAAAGTAGTTTTTCAACTGCTGCTCTTCCTTTAGTGATGTTTCACCATTGTCATACTTTTCTAATAGTTTTTCTATGCTATTTAACACCATACTTGTGTGTATTAGTTAATTTTTCTCTTATTGTTTTTCTAGCTCTTGATAAGGCGACTCTAATTGCTGTTGGATTCATATCAACCACTTTTGCAATCTCATCAAAATCATAAGCTTCTATATCTCTTAGCTGTAATATTATTTTTTGTTGTTCTGGTAATTCTTCAATTATTTTTGAAACCCAATCTACACTATCTCTATGCTCAATTTGTTTCTGTAATGACGTGTTATTGTCTTGATAATTACTATGAACTATTTTTAAATTCTGTGCTTGTTTTGATTTTAATCGGTCTAAGCAAAAATTCTTTGTCATTGTCATTGAAAACGCTTCAACATTTCTGTATTCACTTATTTTCTGTTTGTTTCGCCACAGTTTCATTAAAATCTCTTGCGTTGCATCTTCAGCTTCTTCATTAGAAACCAAAAGTCGTTTTGCTAAGCGAAAGACTTTATCCTTAAAAGGCATTACTAATTTTACAAAATCAGCCTGTGTCATTGTTTGGTTGTTAGTTTAAAAACGATTGATTATGTCGCTTTCTATAATTACGACGAGCATGTTTAAATTTTGTTACAATGAAATAAAAAATAATACAACATTCAACGCTTGAGCTACTGTATACTAATATAATAACATTATTATTAAATTTTTTAATTAACAATAATGTAAGTAAATTTATAGTTTAGTAGACTGCAGCACTGTTAGTTTACAATAAAAATTGAAAAGAAAAAGATATGAGACTAATTAAACTTTGTCTGCTACTTGTCGTAGCAATAACATTCACCAATTGTTTTGAAGATAACGACGATAATGCTATTGCTGCTAGCGAAATAAATGATTTTATTTGGAAAGGCATGAATGCAACTTATCTATATAAGATTAATGTAGATGACTTAGCCAATGACCGTTTTTCAGATAGTAACGAATTCCGTGACTACCTCAACCAATTTCCTACACCAGAAAATATTTTCGACGATTTAGTCTATGAGCCTTTAGATCGCTTTAGCTTCTTCATTCCAAATTATCTCAATTTCAATCAAAGTCAACAAGGCGTTTCTTCTTCCACTGGATTAGAATTTAATTTTCATCCAGACCCACAAGATTCTTCCCTAAAAATTGGAGTGATCAGATTAGTGCTCCCAGGAGGTATTGGCGATCAACTAGGTTTACAACGCGGACAAATATTTAATGCAATTGATGGTATTCAATTAACTGAGTCTAATTACCTAAACTTAATAAGACAAAGTTCTTATACACTCAACTTTGCAACTTACAATGATAATGGCACACCTCAAGAGAATGATGATTTTATAGAGTCTACAACAAATAGTGCTAACGTAACAAGAGACACCTATGAAGAAAACCCTGTATTCCGAACACAAATTATTAATGTTGATGGCGAAAATGTTGGGTACTTAGTTTATAATGGATTTAACGCAAGTTTTGTGAGTAATTTAAATGCTGCATTTGGTGAATTTCAAGCTAATAATGTGCAACATTTGGTATTAGATTTAAGATATAATCCAGGCGGAAGGATTGATGTAGCTGCAGCCCTAGGAAGCATGATTACTGGACAATTTAATGGCAGTGTCTTTTCTAAATTAATCTACAATGAAGATTTACAGCAAAGCAACAGAGATTTTAATTTTACAAACAACTATAATGGCATCAATCTTAACAGTCTTAGTCTCAATAAAATTTACGTTCTTACAACTGAAGCTTCAGCATCTGCTAGCGAGTTAGTAATTAACAGTCTAAGCGAATACATAACTGTTATTCAAATTGGTGACACTACAGTTGGAAAAACCCAAGCATCAATTACACTTTATGATTCTCCAGACTTTGGACCAAATGACATTAACCCTAACCATACTGTAGCTATTCAACCATTAGTTGCAAATTCTGTTAATGTTAATGATGGAGCTGTTCCTGCCTCAGGCATACCGCCTTTCATTGAAGTAATTGAAACACCTAATAACTATGGTGTTCTTGGGGACATCAATGAGCCTTTGCTTTCTGCTGCTATTTTAAACATTCAAGGACTTGGGCGTAATGTTCAACCATCAACTGAATTTAAAGCTGATAAAAAGGATGTCAATTTAAGACCTTTTGAAGATCACATGTACATTACCATTGATGACCTCTTTATTGAAAGGCGTCAATTTGAATAAGAAGTAAATACAATCGTAAAAAAAGCCACTTTAAAGTGGCTTTTTTTTATTTTATAAACTTAGATTAAATCCTAAATTAAAATTCCTCCCTCTAGTTGAGAAACCAAGTAATTCCTCATAGTCTTCATTAAAAATATTATTAATATATACAAAAATGGTCATCCGATTATTAACAACCTTATGACTGATATAAAAATCAACTAGGCTGAAAGATTTTAAATTTACCGTCTCATTGTTGAAAGTTGTGTTATTAAAAAAAGTGTCATCACGATCATCATTATATTGATAATTCAAACTCATAAAAGTTTTATCACTGAATTGATAGTTTAAAGCAGCATTAACTTTAATTTCTGGAATCCTGAGATTTAGATCTTCATCTACTTTAGTGTAAGTTCCATTTACCATAAACTTTAAGCCTTTGGTTAAATTCACATCTGCTACTAACTCAAATCCACTAGCTGTAAATTCTTTTTCAGTATTAGTATATTGAAATACAAAGTTTCCTTGATCTACAAAATCAACAAAATGCTCTTCTAAGCGATTGAAATATACAATACTTATAGTTGCTTTATTTTTAATATTAAGTTCTGCTCCTACCTCTGCAGTTCTATTTTCTTCAGGTTTTAAATCGATATTTCCAAATGAAGGTGCAAACAACTGATACAATGATGGTGCGATAAACGCAGTGCTATAACTAGCTAACCCTTTAATATACCCAAAACTCATGTCTTTCTTAAATGATGGATTTAAACTGTACACCAAATGATTACCGTATTCACTATGATTATTTAGTCGTAATCCAAGATTGACATTTAAACCAAAACCAGATGTGTAAACAAGATTAGCATAAGGGTCAATTATTGTAAATGAGGCGTCATCAGAACTTATATCCTTTACAAAATCTGAACTACCGAAAGGAATAGAAAAGGTTTCTATTTCATTCTGCTGAGCATTAACACCTAAAACTGTGTGAAATTTATCGTTAAAATTATATCGATTATACAAATCACCTACAAAACTTTCTGCTTTAAATTGTGTTGGGAAACTAGACTGTATTTCACGCTCAACATTATTATAAGCCACATTAAGTGTAATACTACCATTTTTATATAAAAACTCTGGAGATACTCCTATTCTATATTGATTGGTAATCGATAAATTATCGGCATCCATAAATAAAAAACTATCGTCAAATTCAGCTTTAAATTTATCATAGCTTGCATAAGTATTCAGTTTAAAACGATCCGAAAACTGGTATCCTAATTTTAAATAACCATTATTCGCATTAAACGCATCAGAATTTTTACCATCTGAAATCGCTGACAAACCATCAGTATATTGATGACTGAAGCTAGCTAAATACGTAAAATTATTTAGAGTTCCATTAACAGAAACACTATTTAAAAAGTTCTCAACATCGTAATCAGCATCATCTTGGTTGTTATTCGTTCCAAGAGTACTTCTTAAATTAACAGCAATTACATCTTTTAAAGCCTTTTTCAATTTGATATTAATTACTGCTGAAGCTGCTCCTGTGCCATACAGCGTACTTGATGCGCCTTTAAGAATCTCTATGCTTTCAACTTGATCTGCATTTAATAATCGTAAATCATAATCATTTGCAATTTGTGAAGGATCAGTTACAGCAATGCCATCGATTAAGACCAATACCTGTCGGTTTCGACCTCCACGAACAAAATAATTTAAATTTTGCCCTGCATTACTTCGTACACCATTAATCTCTATACCAGCAGTATTATTAATAATATCCGCAACTGATTTCCCTTGTAGGTTTTGCAGGTCTTTTTGAGTGATTTTAGTAATCACTTTACCAGAATTTTCGCGTTTCAGCTTAAATTTAGAATCAGTAACAACAACCTCATCTAGTTGCTCTACAGTTAATGAATCTGCTTGCTGTTGCGCAAAGCTTAACATTGACACACCAAAAGTTAGCATACCAAAAATCTTTGTTTTTGTGTTCATTGTAATCTTTAATTACTCGGAATCGCATGGATTATCATACGTAAACTTTTATCCCGAAAGTTTGACTTATATGTTTGAATTTGGCAGGTCTCCTGACTTGCGTCTTGTTATTGGTCTTCCCAGATATAATCCAGTGACAATGAAGTTAATAACAAGCTAAATAGCTTACAGTTGCGGGAACAGCTCTGGACTTGAATATAAATTTCTCACCAGATTCCCTTTTAATCCATTCGTTTATACAAATGGAACCTAAATTCTTGGCAAAAGTAGATTCTTTTTTAAGTTGATACTAATAAAACCTATTTTTTCTTATTCATTTTATAAATCAAATAAATC
>NZ_JBGCCX010000023.1:0-16073 GCF_045105015.1 Psychroserpens sp. | reverse complement strand
TACTACAAAAAAACAATTGAAAAAATGCCAAGATCAGTAAATTCAGTAGCGAAAAGAGCCAGAAGAAAAAAGGTTCTTAAGCAAGCAAAAGGCTACTTCGGAAGACGTAAAAACGTTTGGACAGTAGCAAAAAATGCGGTTGACAAAGCGATGCAATATTCGTATAGAGACCGTAGAGTTAAAAAAAGAACATTCCGCCAACTTTGGATTATGCGTATTAACGCTGGTGCAAGACAACATGGAATGAGTTATTCAAAATTTATGGGAAAACTTAAAGCTAATAACATCGAATTGAACCGTAAGGTGCTTGCAGATCTAGCAATGAATAACCCAGAAGCTTTTGAAGCAATAGTTAACAAAGTAAAGTAAGGCGTTCGCCTAAATAATAATAACAATTCGCTTATAAAAACCGACTCAGAAATGAGTCGGTTTTTTTATTTATATACAATCATAAATTTCAATTATCACTACTTTAATTTATCAGTCAATTTCAATTTTTATAATTAACTTAGAGGTCAATTAAAACTTAACACATGAAACCTATAAAACTTATCGTATCTCTTATTCTACTTGTTGCTATGAATTCCTTCAGTCAAGATAAAACTGAAGAAAAACCATGGAATGTTTCTAATCCAAAAGGTGATTGGGGTTTTAAAGAATTAAAACTATCAACCACCGAAGGTACATGGATGAATCTTGATGTTAGTCCTGATGGAAAAACCATAGTTTTTGATCTTCTAGGCGATATTTATAAATTGGATATAAATGGCGGTAAAGCAACCATCCTAAGAGAAGGACTAGCTTTTGAAATCCAGCCACGTTTCAGTCCAAACGGAAAACACATCTCATTTACAAGTGATGCTAGTGGTGGAGATAATATTTGGATGATGAATACTGATGGTTCAGATGCTAAACAAATTACAAAAGAGAGTTTCAGATTATTAAATAATGCTGTTTGGACTCCAGACAGCAACTACCTTATCGCAAGAAAACATTTCACATCTGGTCGCTCACTTGGTGCAGGCGAACTATGGATGTACCATAAAACTGGTGGAAGTGGCATTCAACTGACTAAAAAGAAAAACGATCAGCAAGATGTTAATGAACCGAGTATTTCTTCAGATGGAAAATATTTATATTATAGTGAAGACATGTATCCAGGTGGTTTCTTTCAGTATAACAAAGATCCAAATAAACAAATCTATGTGATTAATCGTTATGATATGAAAACTGGTGAAATTGACAGGATTACTGGTGGTCCAGGAGGTGCTGCTCGTCCTCAAATCTCTAAAGACGGAAAAAAACTAGCTTTTATTAAGCGTGTTCGTACTAAATCGGTTTTATACATTCACGACTTAGAAACTGGTGAAGAATGGCCTATTTATGACGGCCTCAATAAAGATCAACAGGAAGCATGGGCGATTTTTGGAGTTTATACCAATTTTAACTGGATGCCTAATAATAAGGAGATTATCATTTGGTCTGGCGGAAAAATTAACAGAATAGATATCAATACTCAAAAAGTTACTGACATCCCTTTTCAAGTAAATGCAACTATCAAAATTGCAACTGCAATAGAATTTGATACTCCTGTAGCTCCTGAAACTTTTGACGCTAAAGTAATGCGCCATGTGGTAACTTCTCCAGACGAAAAATCAATAGTCTTTAACGCTCTTGGTTATTTATATTCACAAAAATTACCTAACGGAAAGGCTAAACGACTAACCACAGGAACTGACTTTGAATTTGAACCTTCTTTCTCTTCAGATGGAAACACCATTACTTATGTTACTTGGAATGATGAAAACTTAGGTGCTATATATGCGATACCAACTTCTGGCGGAACTCCTACAAAGTTAACTTCTGAAAAAGGTATTTACAGAAATCCATCATATTCTAACAACGGAAAACATATTGTGTTTAGAAAAGAAGGTGGTAACAATGAACAAGGTCGTACTTATTCAAAAAACACTGGTCTATATGTAATGAATGCAGATGGAACAAATCCTAAACTCATTTCAAAAGAAGGCGACTTTCCTATGCTTAATAGTAATGATTCTAGAATTATTTATCAAAAAGGTGGACAGTTTTTTGGTGCATTAACTAAAGAATTGAAAAGCGTTGACCTCAACGGATTTGATGAACAAATACACATAAAATCAAAACATGGCAATCGTTTAGTACCTAGTCCTGACGGAAACTGGATTGCATTTATTCATCTACATAAAGTTTACATGGCTCCCATGCCTAAGGCTGGGCAAACTTTAGATTTGACAGACAAAAGTACTTTTGTTCCAATTTCACAACTCTCAAAAGATGCTGGTATCAATTTACATTGGTCTAAAGACAGTAAGAAAATACATTGGTCTTTGGGAAATATGTATTATTCTGCTGAAGCTTCTGAAGACACTGAACTTTCTGAAAGTGGGATAAAAATCAATTTGAAAGTGAACTCAGATACACCAATCGGAAGAATTGCTCTAAAAGGCGCACTTATAATTACTATGGAAGGTGATGAAGTTATTGAGAATGGTGTTATTATTATCAATAAAAACAAAATTGAACGTATCGGTAATGCTTCAGAAATTACAATTCCGTCGGATGCAAAAGTATATGACGTAACAGGAAAAACGATAATGCCTGGAATGGTTGATGCGCATGCGCATATTGGCGGTTTTCGCTACGGATTAACAACACAAAAACACTGGCAGTTTTACGCTAACCTTGCTTTTGGTGTGACAACTGCACACGATCCTTCTGCGCATTCTGAAACAGTATTTGCACTTTCAGAATTACAGAAAAATGGAACTTTAGTTGGTCCACGCCTCTACTCTACTGGTTTTATCCTTTATGGAGCTGATGGTGATTTTAAAGCGGTTATCAATAATTTAGACGATGCACGTTCATCTATTAGAAGAACAAAAGCATTTGGCGCATTATCTGTTAAGAGTTATAACCAACCTAGAAGAGAACAGAGACAACAAGTACTTCAAGCTGCAAGAGAGGAAGGTATATTTGTTGTTCCAGAAGGTGGATCAACGTTTTATCATAATATTACTATGGTTATGGATGGCCATACAGGTGTTGAACATAATATTCCTGTGGCTCCAGTATATAAAGATGTTCTTGAACTTTGGGGAAACAGTAATGTTGGCTATACACCAACACTGATTGTGAATTATGGTGGAATGAATGGTGAAATGTATTGGTATCAAAACACCAATGTTTGGGAAAATGAAAAACTATTAAAATATACACCGAGAGGAATCATAGATTCACGTTCAAGACATCGTATTATGATTCCACAAGAAGAATATAAAAATGGTCATGTTTTGGTTTCTGAAACCTGTAAAGCCTTAAGTGATGCAGGTGTTAATGTCAATCTTGGTGCTCACGGACAACTGCAAGGTCTTGGTGCACATTGGGAATTATGGTTACTACAACAAGGTGGATTTTCTAATCATGACGCGCTAAAAGCAGCAACAATTAATGGCGCAAATTATATTGGTGCAGGAAATGATATTGGTTCTCTTAGAGAAGGTAAATTAGCCGATTTAATTGTCATGGATAAAAATCCTTTAGAAGATATTAGACATTCTGAAAGCATTATTTACACGATGATTAATGGTCGCATGTACGATACTGCAACGATGAATGAAATTGGAAACGAACCCAAAGAGCGTTCAAAGTTTTATTGGGAAAATAATAATTATAATGAAGCATTCCCTTGGCATGAAGAATCTCAGAGTTTTACTCGAGGAGCTTGTGGCTGTCATGTAGGATCACATTAAATAAAAAAACCGATTCACTTCTGAATCGGTTTTTTTATTTAGAAGTCACTTTATAAACTTTAACTGCTTTCTGTTTTCCTTTTAGCGTGAAATCTTCTTTGATTTCTTCATAAGAAATTATATCATTATTTATTTGGTGTAATACGGTTTCAGAAATTAACAATGTCGAATGATAGTCATTACATAAACTTTGAATTCTTGATGCTGAATTTATGACATCACCATGAAAAGCTAACTCTTTTTTGACAGTACCAACTTCAGCAATCATAATTTTACCTGAATGAATTCCAGCTTTAAAAACAGGTACAAAATTATATTTACCTTTGTAATAATTTGATTTTTTTAGTAAAGCGTTCTCAAAACTTAAAAACAAATTAATACAATTGTTATTTTTAAAACCCCTCTTATTAATCCAACTTATTACTGCCTCATCTCCTACATACTGATATACTTCTGCATCGTATGTTCTTAAAAATTTGTTGAGATCTTTAAAACAGTCTTGAATAAAACGACTATAAACTTCATGCCCTAGTTGCTCAGCAATTTTAGTGGAGTCTTTTAAATCAACAAACATTAAAATCCGTTCTTCTTCTTTCGGTCTTTTATATGTTCCTAATAGCATGTTTAAAAACACACCTCTTCCAAATTTATCATTTGCAATTCTAATAAATGAAAACACAATAGATGCAGTAATAAAGTAGATGACTGTATTCCAAAAGAAGGGATTATTTCTCCACCATCCACGATCATTATCTAATTCAATACCTACTTGTTTTTCAATAGAAAGAGACAACAGGCTTAAAACAGTAATAATAAGAATGAAATAGACTAGAGATTTAAGAAAAATGGTAACACCAAGAATTAGTTTTTTGCTCACATAGAGATCAAAACAAAATTCAATTATGGCATAAAAAAAGCCTAAAATTAGTCCCAAAAGAACTGAATATGCATAAAATGAACGAATTGGCAGTTGAATGTCGTCTTCAGAATACGTTTTTAATTCAAAAGATAAGCCATTATATCTAATCGTGTTAAACAATATAAAAGCTAAAACCCAAAATAGGAATGAGCCTAATAATAAATTTAAAAAAGCTCTTAAATTACTATTCATGATTTAAACATTATGTTTTCTGCTTCTTCTTTTTAGCTGCTGGAAATAATACATTATTTAGAATTAATCTATAACCAGGAGATGTAGGATGCAAGTCTAATTCAGTTTTAGGATCACCTACTTTATGCGTATAATCTTCAGGATCATGACCTCCATAAAATGTAAAAAAGCCTTTGCCTTTAATACCATGAATATATTTCGCTTCACCATTGGTTTTATTTTCTCCCATGACCAATACATTCGACTTTATTTCATCTCGAGTAAACGATGTTGTTTGTCCCATAAAGCCTTTTACCAAAGCAGTATGATTCTGACATAACATTGAAGGAATTGGATCCCATTTTGCAGAAAAATCCATCAATGTAAAATAATCTGTTGTTTTAGATATACGACGCTTTTGTGTCATATCTATTGATGAAAACTCATAAACATTAGGACTACGCTCTAAAACAAAATCTTTAAACGCAAATGTTCTATTATAATCAACCTTGTTTTGGTAACTAGGATCACTTCCATCACCATCAAACATAGGTTCACAAATGTCTACACCTTCAGCAGATAATGCGATATCAAAACTATCTGTAGCACTGCACATGGCAAACATAAAGCCTCCTCCAATTACATAATCGCGTATTTTTTTTGCTACTGCTAATTTCTCTTGAGATACTTTATCATAACCTAAACTCAATGCTAATTGCTCAGCGTCTTTTTTTTCTTGAATGTACCAGGAAGCCGACCTGTATGCTCTGTAAAATTTTCCGTACTGACCTGTAAAATCTTCATGATGTAAGTGCAACCAATCATATAGTAACAAGCCGTCGTTCAAAACTTCTTCATCATAAATGGTTTCATAAGGAATCTCAGCATAAGTTAAAACCATAGTTACTGCGTCATCCCAAGGCTGCAAACCTTTTGGTGTGTATACTGCGATTTTTGGTGCTTTTTCTAATACAACAGCTTCCATGTTTTGTGATGGACTTGCAATTAAGTCTAAAATTTCTTCTGCTTTTGAATTAGAAACAACTTCAAAACTAACACCTCTAATGGTGCATTCTCTTCGAATTTCTTCACTATCAGGCAATAAAAAAGAGCCACCTTTATAATTTAATAACCATTTTACCTTGACTTGCTTTTCAAGTGTCCAATAGGTAACACCATAAGCTTTCAAATGGTTTTGTTGACCTTCAACATCCATAGGAATTAATATATAAGATGCATAGCTGTTTAAGGCTAAACTTAAAAATACGATAAGGACAAAAATCTTCTTCATAATCGAAAGATACTCAAAAATAATTCCCAAACTAAATGCTTTAATATAGTTTTATGCTTTTTACTAAAAACGATCAATTTTTAAGATAATGCCATTCGAGATAATTGATTATAAAAAGGCATGCATTCTTCTAATAATGGTTTCAAATAATCAGGAAATGGTTCTGTTTTGGGTTTGTAGGATGAAAATTTCGAGGATTTATGAACACTGTCGTACCAATATTTAGCCCAAATACCATCCTCCTCTAATTTTTGTGGTTGCCAGCTTAACATGTTTATATCAAAAGGAATTTCAATATGATTACAAAGTTGTTTCAAAACACCTTCAGGATTTAACAAGACATTTTTAGCATCTAAAACCACATATTTAATATGATTAGTTTCAAAATAATTAACTAATTCTGAATGCAGTTTATAACCCACATCATTCATTGTTGGATGCGTAATTACTTTTGCAAATGAAGGTAACATTTCCTCAGGGTTTCTGGTAAGAATCACATTGTAGACATCATTCATAAAACGCCGATCTAAATCTAAAAGATGATGAGTCATATTCTTAAAAAATAAAACTGGTTTTTCAGAATAACTAAGCATCATATCTACAACTTTAGTACCATTATTTTCCATAGTTTTCAATATCACATCTGAACCTGGATGATAGTCTTTTGCATTAGAATTTTTCAAATAATATGCATACAATGGCTCATCAAACACCTTAGTATCTTGACGCTGTGCGAAACTATACATCAAAGCTGTAGAGATATTTCTTGGGCCAGACCATAGTGATATCCTTTTAATTGTATTAGTTTTCATTTGATACTGCTTCTTCAATTAAATCATGGTATAACTTTGAAAGTTTTTGAGTCATGTCACCATAGGCCTTCTCACCTATTTGTCTTCCATCAATTTTCGTGACAGGAGTTAAACCACCAAACGTTCCAGTAACAAATGCTTCATCTGCACCATACACATCAAATAATGAAAAATCTTTCTGGCGACAAACAATTCCGTTTTTAAGACATGCCTCAATTACTTTAGCTCTTGTAATGCCATTCATACAATATTGACCAGTAGACGTCCACACTTCTCCATTTTTAATTATAAAAAAATTAGTCGCATTACAAGTAGAAACAAATCCGTTAACGTCAAGCATCAGAGCTTCATCAGCACCTGCTTCAATAGCTTGAATTAGCGCTTGAACTTCATGTAGTTTACTATGACAATTTAATCTTGGATCTAGGTAGTCTGGAGATCCTCTTCTGATGGTACTTGTAAATAAGGTAATGCCTTTTTGCTTACTTTCTTCGGATGCTTTTTTATATTCAGGAATAATGACAACATTAGGACCAGAAATAGTTAATCTTGGATCTTGAGATGGTGTTTTTTTAATACCACGTGTGATCATGATACGAACATGAACATGATCAGTCATATTGTTTTCATTGAGAACGCTCCAAACAGTCTTCGTTAATTCTTCTTTTGTAAAAGGAAATTGCATACCAACAGTAGCAGCTGAATTCCATAGACGCTCTAAATGATCTTTAAGAAACACTAAGACTCCTTGATGCAAACGTAGAGCTTCCCATATACCATCACCAACTAAATAGCCACTATCAAATACTGAAATTTTTGCGTCTTCTCTTTTGAAAAATTCACCATTTACATAAATTTTTATGAGTTTATTTCTGTCGTCTGCGACAGCATTATGAGTACCATGAACCATAGAATATACATTAAATATGATTCTGAAAGATAATTAAAAATCAAGAGCTATCAAGCTATTTTTTTATCGATTTAATAGATCGCTCAGGCCCAGATAACAAGGATGCAATGACTTTTGTTCCTGGAAATTGTTCAAGAATAATTTTAATAAATACCGTAATTGGAATTGCCATAATTAGACCTGGTATTCCCCAAATAAAACCCCAAAGCATTAACATAATCAATACTGTAATGACATTTATAGAGAACGATTTACCCATAAATATTGGTTCTAGTATGGCACCAAATATGACTTGTACTCCTGTAATTGATAATATGAAGAAAAACAAAGTACTTGTTGGGTCTAGTTCTACAAAAGCAAAAATAGACAACAAAATTACAGATATAAATGATCCAACCATCTGCACAAAGTTTATTAAGAATGCAAATAAGCCCCAAAAAATCGGAAAACTTACATCAAAAAACACACAGGCCAAACCTGTAAAAACTCCTGTTAATAAGCTCACTAAAAATTTAACTTTGATAAAAGTAATCAAGTCTTTTTCAATCTTCATGAAAGCTTTTATTGAGGTATGTTTACGCTTTAAGATAGTATTATTCATCACCTTGTGCATATTAATAGATTCAGACAACCATAAGATGGTGAAGAACGTAATCATTAATATATTTGTAAGAAACTTTCGTATAAAATCAAATGTAGATCCTATATTCTCCTTTTGAAAAAATTGACCTATTATATTTCCTTCAGAATTATATACAATTCCAAATTCATTTTGGAGGTATAACATTAAGTCATTGATTTTAACTTCAGCTTTACCAAAGAAACCAGTATTATTAGACAAGATTTGTCTACTCGAAAGTTGTACCAATTCAACACCTATAAACACACCAATTGCAATAAGTGAAATCACTATAACTATACTCATTAACCTAGGAACATTTCTTCTGCTTAGCCATCGCATTAGAGGCAAGAATAGCAAAGCAATAAACATAGATGATATTAATGGTATGAAAATAAAAGACAACAACTTCAGTAAATAAAATACTAAAGGAATAACTATAAATAGTAGTAGAGTATTTGTGGTTCGTCTTTCGTCTAACATGAGGCGTTTCTTCTTTTTTAGCTGAACGCAAATTTAAGTTAATATATGGTAATTAATTACTAAAAAATCTTAAAATGGCACATCATTATCGTCTTCTTCTGGAGTGCCAAAAGCATCAGAAGCTGATGGGAAATTATCTGGTTTAAACGTATCGTCATTAGCAGCAGCATTCATCTTTGAATGAAATTCACCAAAAGGTGTATCGAAATCGTCAAGGTTATCAAACTTACCTAAATGACCAATGAATTTTAATCTAATGTTTTCTAAGCCACCATTTCTATGTTTTGCAACGATAAATTCACCCTGACCTTCTGTTGGTGAGCGATCATCATCATCCCATTCATCAATTTTATAATATTCTGGTCTGTAAATAAAACTTACAATATCTGCATCCTGCTCTATCGCTCCAGATTCACGCAAATCTGATAATAACGGACGTTTACTTCCTCCACGAGTTTCAACAGCACGAGATAACTGCGATAAAGCAATAACTGGAATAGCGAGCTCTTTTGCCAAAGCTTTCAAATTTCGAGAAATCGTAGATATTTCTTGTTCACGATTTCCTCCTTTCTGACTTCCTCCAGCTGTCATTAATTGCAAGTAATCAATCATAATCATTTTAATTCCGTACTGAGAGGCTAGTCGTCTGGCTTTTGCACGCAAATCAAAAATTGATAACGATGGTGTGTCATCAATAAATAATGGCGCTTTTTCTAAGGTTTTTACTTTAACGTTTAATTGTTCCCATTCGTGCTTTTCAAGTTTCCCTGTTCTTAATTTTTCAGAAGACAAATTAGTTTCCGAAGAAATTAAACGAGTTATTAATTGTACAGAAGACATCTCTAATGAGAAAAATGCTACAGGAATATTACTATCTACAGCAATGTTTCTTGCCATAGTAAGCGTTAAAGCTGTTTTACCCATACCTGGACGAGCAGCAATAATAATCAAATCACTTGGTTGCCAACCAGAAGTAAGACGGTCTAATTTGGTAAATCCTGTAGGAATACCACTCATACCTTCTTTATTAGAAATTTCTTCAATTTTCTTTTTAGCTTGAATTACTAAACTTTGAGCAGTTTCTGTAGACTTTTTTACATTTCCTTGTGTAACTTCATATAACTTAGCTTGAGCGTTGTCTAATAAGTCGAAAACATCTTTAGTCTCGTCGTAAGCTTCTTCAATAATTTCATTAGAAATTTTAATTAAACTTCGTTGAATATATTTTTGAAGAATGATTCGTGCATGGAATTCAATATGAGCAGAAGATGATACACGTTGTGTAAGAGAAATAAGATAAAAATCACCTCCAATTAAATCTAATTTAGCGTCTTTCTTTAACTGACTAGAAACGGTTAATAAATCTATAGGTTCGCTATTTTCAAATAATTTGAAAATTGCTTCAAAGATGGTTTTATGAGCTTCCTTGTAAAATGCATCTGGACTTAAGATATCGATAACCTCATCAACACCTTTTTTATCAATCATCATTGCTCCTAGCACAACCTCCTCTAAATCAATTGCTTGAGGTGGTATTTTTCCTTTCTCAAGGTTTATTATCGTGCTTTTATCGACTTTATAGCCTTGTATTTGGTTAGGTTGCTTCATAACTACGAAAGTAAAACAATTGAAACCTAAAATTGAATTATGCGAATTTTCAATCTTAACAGGTCGTCAACAATTTAACTGTTAATAACTTGATTATATTGTTAATAGTGACAAAAAAAACCGAAAGCTAATGTTTCAGTTTTTTTAATCCGTTATGTTATAAGGTTTAGCCTTTAAAAACTCCCATGGCTAAGTATTTTTCCATGCGTTGTTTCACCATTTCTTTTGGTGATAAGTTTTTAAGATCCTTATAATTTGTTTCAATAGCTTTTTTGACCGCTAAAAAAGTAGCTTCTCTATCAGAATGGGCTCCTCCTAGTGGTTCTTTAATAATGCTATCTACAACTTTTAATCTTTTAGCATCTGTAGCCGTTAGCTTTAAAGCTTCAGCAGCTTGTTCTTTTTGATCCCAACTTCTCCAAAGAATTGAAGAACAGTTTTCAGGAGAAATTACAGAATACCATGCATTCTCCAGCATCAAAACACGATCTCCTACTCCTATTCCTAGTGCTCCACCAGATGCGCCTTCACCAATAACTATGGCAATAATTGGAACTTTAAGGCGAGACATTTCTAATATATTTCTAGCGATTGCTTCTCCTTGTCCGCGCTCTTCAGCTTCAAGACCAGGATAAGCACCAGGAGTGTCTATTAAGGTCACTACTGGAATTCCAAATTTTTCAGCAGACTTCATTAAACGTAATGCTTTACGATAGCCCTCTGGATTAGACATTCCAAAATTTCTGTACTGTCTGGTTTTGGTATTATAGCCTTTTTGCTGTCCGATAAACATAAATGTTTGGTCTCCAATTTTACCCAAACCGCCTATCATTGCTTTGTCGTCTTTAACATTACGATCACCATGAAGCTCTAAAAATGAATCACCACAAAGTGCGTTTATATGATCTAAAGTGTATGGTCTATTGGGATGTCTAGACAACTGAACACGTTGCCAAGCTGACAAGTTTTTGTATATATCTTTTTTTGTTTCAGCTAGTTTCTTTTCAATCTTCTTGCAAGTTTCAGTAACATCAACATCACTTTCTTCTCCGATGATTTGACATTTCTCTAATTGATCTTGCAATTCTTTTATAGGAAGCTCAAATTCTAAATATTCCATTTAAACAATTGTTTAGTTTTAGTTAGCGTACAAAACTACATTTTTTTTCGATTGTAGGCACGCGAAAGGTAAGTTCGATTTTGAGGTTTAACAAAAATAGTAAATATCATTAAATCAAATTAAGCTTTACAAGGTTTTATCAATTACCTAGGAAATCTTCTTTTTTCGTTTATAATTTTTTAAAAAAGCATCCATTAACACCGTTATCAAAATTAGAATCGCACCATAATAAAATTGAGTACTCATAATTTCTGTTTCTGGAAATAATAGCAAAGCTAAAGCAATGCCATATATGGGTTCTAAATTGTATGTAAGAATAACTGTATAAGGGCTAATAAGTCTCATGACATCAACAGATCCAATAAATGCATAAGCAGTACATACTGAAGCGAGAATAAACAAATAAATCCAATCTGAAGTTTTAAGATTAAAAAACTCTAGACTAAATCCATCTTGAAATAAGAATATAAAAATAGTTAAGAAAACAACACCGCTTATAAACTCATAGAAAGAAATAACTGTCGCTTGATGCACTTCAATAAAACGACCATTAATTACTGCAAATAAAGTTGAAAACAAAGCAGATGATATTCCTAACAAAATTCCATTAATATATTTGATTTCGCTTTGCGTTATCAAAAAGACTCCAATTATAACTATGATACCAAAAATAATTTCGTACCAAATAATTCGTCGTTTATAGATTAGTGGCTCAATGAAGGATGCAAAAAAAGCACCAGTTGAAAACATGGCCAAAGTAATGGATACATTAGATTGGTTAATAGCTTCAAAGAAGGTAATCCAATGTAAAGCAATGATGATTCCAGCTCCAAAAAACTTTAGCTTGGTTTTTGAATCAACCTTAATTTCAAGCTTGATAAATTTTATATAAGCAAACATTAAAATGCCTGCAATTAACATACGATACCAAACTAAATCTGTTGAGCCAATAGAAATCAGTTCTCCTAAAATAGCAGTAAAACCAGCAATAAATACTAAAAAATGAAGGTGAAGATAATTTTTGGTTTTAGCGTTTGGCATTATAAAGAAGATATCCAGCTAATATACCAAAAACCAAATTGGGAAACCATACAGCTATAATTGGTGAGAAATCTGATTGCTCAGCCATGACACCAAACACTTTATCAAAAAATACATAAACCATAGCTATTGTAATTCCAAAAGCTAGGTTAACTCCCATGCCTCCTCTTCGTTTTACTGAAGATACAGCAACAGCAATAATGGTTAATATGAAAACTGAAACTGGCAAACTCCATTTTTTATATTTAACTACTTCATATCGTCCAATATTAGATGAGCCTCTTTGTTTCTCCTTTTCGATAAAGCGATTAAGCTCGCCATACTGAAGTGTTTCTGCGATATACTCAACTGGTGTTAAATCATCAACGTCAAAAGGAAATATAGTGTCTTTACGCCTGATTGTTTCAATAATATCACCATGTTCACCAACAGTTCTTTTAGTATAGTTTACAAGCTTATAAGATGAGTCTTTATAAGTAATTGATTGAGCAGAAATTTTATATTTTAATGAATTGCCTTCAAAATGTTCAAGAGTAAAATTATTGCCACGCTTTGATTTAGGATCGAAGTTACTGACAAAAATAAAATCGTTATCGTTGATTTGCCTGTATATATCTTGAGTTTTAACAATATCTCTACTACTCTTCAGATAGGTGTATTTAAAGGTATTAAAACCTTTACTTGCTTTTGGTGCCAAATACAATCCGAGTACTAAAGCAAAAACAGAAACAATAGTTGCTCCAATTAAATAAGGTCTTAAGAATCGAGTAAAAGAGACACCTGAACTTAAAAAAGCAACAATTTCTGTATTATTAGCAAGCTTAGAAGTAAACCAAATTACTGATAAAAACAGAAATATAGGAAACAACAAATTGGCAAAATATATAGTAAAATCTAAATAATATTGAGCGACCGCATGAAAAGGAACTTCTTTCTCTAATATTTTTCCGATTTTTTCTGCAAGGTTAACTGTAATCCCAATTGGAATAAACAGAAGTAACATCATCAAAAATGTGAACAAATAGCGTTTTAATATGTACCAATCGAGTATTTTCAAATGTTATTATATATTAAATTTAGAGTTTACGTAAATATATTTAACTAATTTATTTTCAATTATTTAACTACAATCTTTTATTCATTTGCTTTACCATTTTATCTTTCCAAGCTCTAAAGTCTCCTGCTAAGATATGTTTTCTCGCTTCTCTTACCAACCACAAATAAAATCCGAGATTATGAATCGTAGCTATTTGTTTTCCTAATAATTCATTAACAGTAAACAAATGTCTCAAATAAGCTTTGCTATATTCGGTATCGACAAAAGTAATAGCCATTTCATCTATTGGTGAAAAATCATCAGCCCATTTTAAATTTTTAATGTTTATGCTTCCATGTGCTGTGAAAAGCATTCCGTTTCTTGCATTTCGTGTAGGCATTACACAGTCAAACATATCAACACCTAATGCTATATTTTCTAATATATTAATTGGTGTTCCAACACCCATCAAGTAACGTGGTTTTTCCCAAGGTAGAATATCGCAAACAACATCAGTCATTGCATACATTTCTTCAGCAGGTTCTCCAACAGACAAACCTCCAATAGCATTCCCTTGCGCTCCTGCATTAGCAATATATTCAGCTGATTGTTTTCTTAAATCTTTATAAGTACTACCTTGAACAATTGGAAAAAATGTTTGCTCATAATCATACATAAAAGGTGTTTTGTCTAAGTGTTTAAGACAACGTTCTAACCAACGATGTGTCATATGCATAGATCGTTTAGCATAATTATAATCGCATGGATAAGGCGTACATTCATCAAAAGCCATAATGATATCAGCTCCTATACTGCGCTGAACTTCCATAACATTTTCTGGAGTAAACACATGGTAACTACCATCAATGTGAGATTTAAATTTTACACCTTCCTCTTTGATTTTCCTATTGGCAGACAAAGAATATACCTGATATCCACCTGAATCGGTTAGAATATTTCTATCCCAATTCATAAACTTATGCAGACCACCAGCCTTTTCTAAAATGGGTGTTTGTGGTCTTAAATATAAATGATAGGTGTTTCCTAAAATAATATCTGGATTAATATCATTTTTAAGCTCACGTTGATGAACGCCTTTTACAGAAGCAACTGTACCAACTGGCATAAATATAGGTGTCTCAATCTGTCCATGATCTGTTGTTATTACTCCAGCTCTGGCTTTACTTTGAGGATCACTAGCTTTTAAATCAAAATTCATAAAGTAGAATAATCAGTGCGCAAAGATAATTATCTAGATGTATTATGGTCTTAAACATTTAATAAAATTATATTACTAAAAACTTAAAACTCAGATTCGTAATTATAAATCACTTTTAAATTGTTAGCAACTGGCTAAAATCGTTAATAAGTGACTCGTGTCTATTTTTGATTAGGCTATTGAAAACTTTATTTTTGAAGCTTAAATTACTCACTCTAATTATATGCCAAATACACAACAACTACAAGATTTAACAACACAAGTTCGTAGAGATATTTTACGAATGGTTCACAAAGTAAACTCAGGACACCCAGGAGGTTCGCTAGGATGTGCAGAATTCTTCGTTTCACTCTATCAAGAGATTATGGATAGAAATGAAGGTTTTGATATGGATGGAATTGGTGAAGACCTTTTCTTTCTTTCGAATGGACACATTTCACCTGTCTTTTATAGCGTTCTAGCTCGATCTGGATATTTTCCGGTAGATGAATTGAATACATTCAGATTAATAGATTCTAGATTACAAGGCCACCCTACAACTCATGAAGGCCTTCCTGGAGTAAGAATAGCTTCTGGATCTCTCGGACAAGGATTTAGTGTTGCTTTAGGTGCAGCTGAAACTAAAAAGTTAAACAATGACAAACATATAGTGTATAGCTTACATGGTGATGGTGAATTGCAAGAAGGACAAAATTGGGAAGGTATCATGTATGCTGCAGCAAATAATATTGATAATATCATTTCAACAATTGATTTAAACGGACAACAAATTGATGGTTCAACAGATGATGTATTACCAATGGGAAGTGTAAGAGCAAAATTTGAAGCTTTTGGTTGGACCGTAGTTGATATTGAAAAAGGGAATGATATAGATGCTATTTTAAATGGAATGGCTGAAGCAAAATCATTAACAGGCAATGGTAAGCCAGTCTGTGTCTTACTTAAAACCGTTATGGGTAATGGTGTAGATTTTATGATGCACACACACGCTTGGCATGGTAAAGCTCCAAATGATGAGCAATTAGAAATTGGATTAGCGCAAAATGCTGAAAC
>NZ_JBGCCX010000022.1:0-43771 GCF_045105015.1 Psychroserpens sp. | reverse complement strand
GCGAAAAATTCTATTCGGTGTAATTATTACATTAATTGTACTTTTTACTTTTAAATATTGTGGAGATCAAAAGGAAGGAGAAATAATTCTTCAAGAAAACTCAGCGCTTATTCAAAAGCAGATTAAAAATGTTGGTAAATTAGTGGTAACTGAAGGTCATTTTAGTGAAGTGTTTTCTTACGAGAATTCTAAAAGTATTATTGGAGACTTGATAGAAGCTGAAAAAAAAGCATTAGTTGTCGTAAATGCAGATGTTTCTATTGCATATGATTTAAGTCTAATTGAATATCAAATAAATGAAGCTACTAGAACACTTGAAATCTTGAGTATTCCAAAAGAAGAAATTAAAGTAAATCCCGATTTTAAATATTATGATATTCAAGCCGACTATTTTAATCAATTTGAAGCGAAAGACTATAATGAAATTAAAGACACTGTAAAAAAGTCTTTAATGAAAAAAGTAGAAGCTTCTGAGTTGAAATTAAACGCTAAAAACAGGCTTTTAAGCGAATTGGCAAAGTTTTACATTTTAACGAATTCATTAGGCTGGACTTTAGAATATAAACAGTCAACAATCACAGACTTCGAGTCTTTGAAAAGCATAAAGTTGTAAATGAAATCAGAAGCCCGTAAAGAAGAAATTATTGCAACTGCTGCTAGGCTTTTTAAAGAAAAAGGGTTTAGTGCAGTAACTATGCGAGATCTAGCAACAGCTATGGGAATCAAAGCAGCAAGCCTTTATAATCATATCAACTCTAAACAAGATATATTAAAAGCAATAATTATTACTGTTGCTGAAGAATTTACTGATGGAATGGGAAATATCATTCAATCAGATGTGTCTACCATTTCAAAACTCAAAAACATTGTCTCACTACACGTAAATATTACAGCTAATAATACAAATGCTATGGCATCATTAAATAGTGATTGGATGCACCTTGAAGATCAGCTAGACCATTATTTAAAACTCCGTAATGACTATGAAACAAACTTCTTAAATATTATTAAAGAAGGGATTTCCTCTTCGGAAATTAAACACAGTAACCCAGAAATTATTATGTTTTCAATGTTAACAACTTTGCGTTCATTGTATTTGTGGATCCCAAAAAAAGAAGACCTTAACGCAAACGATTTAGCTAACAACTTGAGCGAAATTCTCATCGAGGGAATTAACAACTAATTAAGAATTAAATTTTGTATCTTTGTTCACTAAACTAACAAGTGTTAGTTGAATTACTAAGTTGCAATATGGCAGAATTTTATTCCTTAAAAGTAGCAGATATTTACAAAGAAACTGAAGATACTTCAGTAGTTACTTTTGATATTCCTCAGGATTTACAAAACACATTTAAGTTTCGTCAGGGACAACATTTAACCTTAAAGGAAGAAATCAATGGCGAAGATATTCGTCGTTCATATTCTTTGTGCTCAAGCCCAATTGAAAATCAATGGAAAGTCGCTGTTAAACAGATTCCAGGAGGAAAGTTTTCTACCTATATAAATCAAAAATTACAAGCTGGAAATCAGATTGAGGTGATGGCTCCAACCGGAAATTTTGGTGTCGAAGTGCAACCAAAAGCTTCAAAAAACTATTTGTTTTTTGCTGCAGGTAGTGGTATCACTCCTGTTCTATCAATGATCAAAGCACATTTAAAAGCCGAACCTAATTCAACTTGCAAGTTGTTTTATGTGAACAAAACTGCAAAATCCATAATCTTTAAAGAAGAACTTGAGCAACTTCGAAACACCTATTTTGGAAGATTGGAGATATACTATTTCCTAACTAAGGAGCGTCGCGATATCGAATTGTTCAATGGGCGATTTGATGATGTCAAAATGAAAGTACTTACTAATACATTTATTGATATTCCAGATACGAGCGAAGTATTTCTTTGTGGTCCAGAAGCCATGGTGAATTATGTGAGTGAGTATCTTATAGGTGCTGGATTGTCAAAAGATTTAATCCATTACGAATTATTTGTAACAGGACTTTCCGAAGAAGACATTAAACGCGCTGAACGTTTAGCCCAACAAAATGTTGAAGGCATAGAAGTTACTATTGTAGATGGTGGAAAAGAATTTGCGTTTACCATGACAAAGGAGTATGATAACATTTTAGATGCTGCACTAAATGCAGGAGCTGATTTGCCTTTTGCCTGTAAAGGTGGTGTGTGCAGTACATGTAAATGTGAAGTAAAAGAAGGTGAAGTTGAGATGAAAATTAATTATGCATTAGACGATAAAGAAGTAAGTCAAAATCTAGTTTTAAGTTGTCAAGCTGTTCCAACTACTGAAAAAGTAGTTGTAGATTTTGATGTCTAAAATATATTGAAAAAGAAAAATTGTACCACTAAAAGTTAAAAACTATGAGTGAAGATCAGATTAAAAATTTAGAAGAACAATTTGAAGCGCGTATTGCTCGTGATGAAAAAATTGAACCTAAAGACTGGATGCCTGAGAAGTATCGCAAAACACATATCAGGCAAATGTCACAGCATGCCCATTCTGAAATAGTTGGGATGTTACCAGAAGGAAATTGGATTACTAGAGCGCCTTCTTTAAGGCGTAAAGTAGCACTTTTAGCCAAGGTTCAAGATGAAGCTGGACATGGACTTTATTTGTATTCGGCTACCGAAACATTAGGGATTTCTAGAGATGAAATGTATGAACAGTTGCATACAGGAAAAGCTAAATATTCTAGTATTTTTAATTATCCAACGATTACATGGGCAGACATGGGAGCCATAGGCTGGCTGGTTGATGGAGCTGCAATTATTAATCAAGTACCCTTGTGTAATACATCTTATGGACCTTATGCCAGAGCGATGATTCGTGTTTGTAAAGAAGAAAGCTTTCATCAAAGACAAGGTTTTGAAATCATGATGAAATTGGCTCAAGGAACACCAGAGCAAAAAGATATGGCTCAAGATGCTTTAAATCGCTGGTGGTGGCCTAGTTTAATGATGCTTGGTCCAACAGATGACGTTTCAGTGCATACAGAACAATCTATGAAATGGAAATTAAAACGTAAATCGAACGATGATTTGCGTCAGCAATTTATTGATCAAACTGTCCCTCAAGCTGAACTAATTGGATTAACAATTCCAGATCCTGACTTAAAATGGAATGAAGAGCGTCAAAGTTATGATTTTGGCGAAATTGATTGGGATGAGTTTTGGCAAGTTGTTAAAGGTCATGGACCAATGAATAAAGAACGAATGAAAGCTAGAGTTGGTGCATGGGAACGTGGAACATGGGTTCGAGATGCGGCAATGGCTTATGCAGAAAAGAAAAGAAACAGAACCTCTTTGAAAAAAGAGGTCTCATAATCGATAAAATGAAACATTGGTATGTCTATATAATGACAAATAAGCGCAATGGAGTAATTTATATTTGAGTAACAAACAATATTGAAGAAAGAGTTAAAGAACATAAATTGAAAATTCATCCAAAATCGTTTACAGCAAAATATAACTGTGATAAAATGATATATTTTGAGGAGTATGAAAATGGAAGTGCAGCAGAAAAAAGAGAAAGGCAATTCAAGAAAAGGAAAAGAGATTGGAAGATTAAATTAATAGAAGAAATGAATCCAAGTTGGTCGGATTTGAGTGTCAACTGGAATCTAAATAATAATAAAATTAGAAAGTAAAGTTTTAATTAATAAGATACCTGCTTTTGCAGGCATTATAAGTTATGTCAACAAAAAACTGGCCATTATGGGAAATCTTCGTAAGAAGTAAAAACGGATTAGAACACAGACATTGTGGTAGCCTTCACGCTGCAGATTCAGATATGGCTCTAGAAAATGCTCGCGATGTTTACACAAGACGAAACGAAGGTGTAAGTATTTGGGTGGTAGAATCTAAACATATTACAGCATCTAACCCTGAAAACAACGGAGAACTTTTCGAACCTGCTCAAGATAAAATCTATCGTCATCCAACATTTTATGATTTGCCTGACGAAGTAAAACATATGTAATGAAAGAGAATCTATATAACTATATTCTTGGTATTGCTGATAATAGCCTTATTCTAGGACAAAGAATGGGAGAACTTTGCGGTCATGGACCAAGTTTAGAAACAGATATCGCTTGTACTAATATTTCTTTAGATTTATTCGGACAAGTACGAAGCTATTTTCAATATGCAGCAAAAATCGCTGGAGACAACAGAACAGAAGATGATATTGCAATGCTTAGAAAAGAGCGTGACTACAAAAACGTATTATTAACTGAACAACCTAATACTAATTTTGCATTTACTATTGGTCGTCAATTTCTATTTGATGTGTATCATTTGGCTTTCCTTTCTGAATTACAGAAAAGTACCGATTTAACATTGTCTGCAATTGCTAACAAATGTATCAAAGAAGTGAGCTATCATGAACGTTTTTCTTCAGATTGGGTAAAGCGTTTAGGAGATGGAACAGACGAAAGTAGAGAAAAAATGCAAGAGGCTATTAATAGTTTATGGACCTACACCGACGAATTATTCCATCAAACTGAAGCAGATAAAGCTATGGTACAAGATGGTGTTGGAGTTGATGTCACTAAACTAAAAGAGACATATTATACTCAAGTTAGTCAACTTTTAGAAGAAGCTACACTTGAAGTTCCAGAATCAAAGTGGTTTCAAAAAGGTGGAAAAGAAGGTGTGCATACAGAACATTTAGGTTATCTATTAGCCGATTTACAATACATGCAACGTGCTTATCCCAATATGGAATGGTAATATGACAACTACAGAACAGAATATCGACAAAAATCTTTTGCCAATACTTGAACAAGTTTCTGATCCAGAAATTCCAGTATTGTCAATTATGGATATGGGAGTTGTTCGTTCTGCAATCATTATTAACAATCTTGTAAAAGTCGAAATCACACCAACTTACAGTGGATGTCCAGCAATGGATGTGATTGGAGATGATATAAAAAAAGCATTACTTGATGCAGGTTATCAATCTGAAGTTGATTTAATCTTGCATCCAGCTTGGACGACAGATTGGATTACACCAAGAGGTAGAAAAGCTCTAGAAGATTACGGTATAGCAGCACCTTTAGAAGCCGAAGCCGATAAAGATGTATTACTAAATGAGAAACGATTAGTGAAGTGCACCAATTGTGGTTCTCAGAATACAAGATTAGTAAGTCAATTTGGTTCTACTGCATGCAAAGCACAATTTCAGTGTGATGATTGTCAAGAACCGTTTGACTATTTTAAATGTTTAAAGTAAGTATGGCGTTACCCAAGGGTCGCGCTTTCACTACTCGCTCTTTTCAAGGAGCTCAAACAAACCGTTCAATCGCTAACGCGAAAATGGTCTGGAAAATAAATAAATAATAAGGTATGAGCAATAATTCAATTCTCTTAAAAATTGAAAACAAAGTAGCGTACATAACGCTCAATAGACCAGAAGTTTTCAATAGTTTCAATCGCGAAATGGCTTTAAGCCTACAATCTATATTGGATGATTGTGAAGCTGATGATGCCGTGAGAGCAATCGTACTAACAGGAAACGGAAAAGCATTTTGTGCTGGTCAAGATTTAAAAGAAGTCACTGATCCAGATTTAAATCCTGGATTTAAAAAAATATTAGAAGAACATTATAATCCAATCATCACAAGAATACGTGAGATTAAAAAGCCTGTCATTGCAGCTGTCAATGGTGTTGCGGCAGGAGCTGGAGCAAATATTGCCTTAGCTTGTGATATAGTTGTTGCACACGAGAAAGTAAGCTTTATTCAAGCATTTAGCTTAATTGGTCTGGTTCCTGATAGTGCAGGAACTTTCTTTTTACCAAGATTAATTGGGTATCAAAAAGCATTAGCTCTAGCGATGTTAGGTGATAAAATTGGAGCTAGCGATGCAGAAAAAATGGGAATGATTTATAAATGTGTCTTATTTACTGAATTTGATGAAACTATTCATAAACTGGCTTTAAAATTAGCTAATATGCCAACAAAAGCGCTTGGGTTTATTAAAGAACTCTTTAATCAATCTATGACTAATAGCTTAGAAGAACAACTTGCATTAGAATCAAAGTTACAAATAGAAGCAGCACAAAGTGAAGATTATGCTGAAGGTGTTGCTGCATTTATCGAAAAACGTAAACCAGAATTCAAAGGAAAATAATATGAATGTAGGAATAATAGGTGGTGGAACAATGGGAAGTGGTATTGCACAAGTTGCTGCAACAGCTGGCTGTCTAGTGAAATTATACGATACCAATCAAGTCGCATTAGATAAAGCTAAAGCAGCCTTAGAGAAAATATTAAATCGTCTTATTGAAAAAAGACGAATCGATGTAGAAGAGAAACATAGAATTCAATCTAATATCTCCTATGTAAATAGTTTAAAGGAGTTGTCTGATTCGAATTTGACCATCGAAGCTATTATAGAAAATCTTGATATTAAAAAGAAAGTTTTTTCTGAATTAGAAAGTTATGTTACAGAGGATTGTATTATTGCTTCAAATACCTCAAGTTTGTCAATAGCATCAATTGCTGCATCATTACAAAAACCAGAACGTTGTGTAGGTATTCACTTTTTCAATCCAGCACCTTTAATGAAGTTGGTTGAGGTCATTCCTGCGATTCAAACCTCTGAAAATGTACTTCAAAAATCAATTGATACGATTTCCGATTGGAAAAAAGTAGTGGCAGTAGCCAAAGACACGCCTGGATTCATTGTTAATAGAGTGGCAAGACCATTTTATGGCGAAGCTCTAAAAATTTATGAAGAGGGTATTGCAGATTTTGCTACTATTGATTGGAGTTTAAAAACTATTGGAGGTTTTAGAATGGGACCATTTGAATTGATGGATTTTATTGGAAACGATGTTAATTACACAGTAACAGAAACTGTGTTTACAGCATTCTATTTCGATCCCAGATACAAACCAGCATTTACCCAAAAACGTTTTTCTGAAGCAGGTTATTTAGGCCGTAAATCAGGAAGAGGGTATTATGATTATTCTGAGGGAGCAAAAAAAACTAATCCAATTGAAGATAAGGTGCTTGCTGAACAAATATGCAATCGTATTTTAGTGATGCTAATTAACGAAGCTGCTGATGCGTTGTTTTTAAATATTGCTTCTGCTGAAGACATTGATAATGCTATGACTAAAGGTGTTAATTATCCTAAAGGGTTATTAACTTGGGCAGATGAAATAGGAATCGATAAATGTGTTGAAGCATTAGATAGATTGTATGACGAATATCATGAAGATAGATATCGTTGTAGTCCGTTATTAAGAAAATTGAAAAAAAAAAAAAAAACATTCTTTAATTAATATTGTCATTCAGAGCAAAGCGAAGAATCTCATAATGAGAGATTACCATGTCTTTTCTGCTCTTAAAGACTAAATAGAAAATGAAAGGAAAAGATATTCCATATAAAATGTTAAGTCAAGATGCCTATAGTCAATGGTTAGGTATTGAGATTTTAGAATGTGAAATTGGTCGCTGTAAAGTAGCAATGACCATAACAAAAGATATGCTTAACAGTATGAATAAAGCTCATGGTGGAATAAGTTACTCGTTAGCTGATACTGCATTTGGTTTTGCAGCTAATACGCATGGAAAGTATGCGGTATCTATTGAAACAAGTATCAATCATATTGAAGCATTAGATCAAGGGGATTATCTAGTAGCTGAATCAGTAATAGAACAAGTAAATAATAAATTAGGGTTTAATATCATCGAAGTAAAGCGTGGTGATGAACTAGTTGCGCTTTTTAAAGGCGTTGTATATAGAACTCAAAAAGATTGGGAAGAATGAAAGAAGCATACATCATTGACGGAGTAAGAACTCCAATTGGAAATTATAAAGGAACTTTATCTGCTGTTAGAACAGATGATTTAGGAGCATTGGTGATTTCAGAAGTTGTTAATAGAAATCCAAGCATACCAAAAGAAGCTTATGACGATGTCATTATGGGTTGTGCTAATCAAGCTGGAGAAGATAATCGTAATGTAGCACGTATGTCTTCTCTATTAGCAGGATTACCATTTACTGTCCCAGGAGAAACAGTAAACAGATTGTGTAGTTCTGGTTTGTCTGCAATTATTCATGCCAATCGTGCAATTAAAGCTGGTGATGGTGATGTATTTGTTGCAGGAGGTGTCGAAAATATGACTCGTGGACCATACGTAATGGCTAAACCATCTACTGCTTTTGGTGGTGATTCTAAGCTTTACGATTCAACATTTGGATGGCGTTTTATTAATCCTAAAATGAAAGAAATGTATGGAACAGATGGTATGGGAAATACGGCCGAAAACTTAGTATCTAAATATGCCATTTCAAGAATCGATCAAGATAAGTTTGCGTATTGGAGTCAGATGAAAGCAACCAAAGCTCAAGAGAATGGTAGACTAGCTAAAGAAATTATTACTGTAGAAATTCCACAGCGAAAAAAAGATCCAATCCGATTTGCCAAAGACGAATTTGTGAAACCAAATACATCATTAGAAGTGTTAGGTAAATTACGAGCAGCGTTTAAAAAAGAAGGAGGAAGCGTAACTGCAGGAAATTCTTCAGGATTAAACGATGGTGCAGCAGCAACAATAATTGCTTCAGAGGACGCTGTTGAAAAATATAATCTTAAACCATTAGCTAGAATTGTGAGTTCAGCAGTTGTTGGTGTAGAACCTAGAATTATGGGAATAGGCCCAGTGCAAGCGTCTAATAAAGCGTTAGAAAAAGCAGGACTAACTATGGATGATATAGATGTGATTGAGCTAAATGAAGCTTTTGCTGCTCAAGCATTAGCTTGTACTAGAGCCTGGGGATTAGCAGATGACGATCCAAGATTAAATCCAAATGGTGGTTCAATCGCTATTGGTCATCCCTTAGGTGTTACAGGAGCAAGAATAGCATATTCTGCAGCTTTGGAATTGATAGAACAAGAAAAAAAATATGCATTAGTTACAATGTGTATTGGTGTCGGACAGGGGTATGCAGCGATAATTGAAAATGTAAATTTATAGATGGATATAAAAAGGACAGGCTTAATTCTGTATGTAAAAAAATACGTGCAATGCATTGTTTTTTATAAAGAAATATTAAACCTTCCTATTTTGTTTCAAAATAAAGAATTGACTTGTTTTGACTTTTTTGGAACATATCTTATGGTTGAAATAGAAGATAGATTAGAGTACTTAAATAATGATCCTAAAAGCAGAAATTATAGCTGTATTAGAATTAATGTAAGAGATGTAAAACAATATTCTGATAGATTGAAAAGCCAAAATATAAGTGTTGATTATCAAGAGCATAGTTGGGGAACCATTGCTAAATTTAAAGATCCAGATGGGAATTTAATCGCTTTTAAAGATGAAGATAGTTTCGCAAAACAAATAGAAGACTACAAGAGTTAACATGGAAAAAATACAACATTATGTTCAAGGTAATTGGACAACCGGAAAAGAAGATGGGACACCAATTTTAGATGCTGTTACTGGTGAGGCTTTTACTAGCGTTGCTATTGAAGGTCTAGATATTCCTGAAATCTTAAACTACGGACGAACCAAAGGAGGCGAACAACTTAGAAAAATGACATTTCAAGAGCGTGGTAATATGCTTAAGAAATTAGCATTATATCTTACAAAACGAAAAGATGCGTTTTATGAATTGAGTTATCGAACAGGTGCGACTAAAGTTGATAGCTGGATTGATATTGAAGGTGGATTTGGAAATTTATTCGCTAATGCATCATTAAGAAAATTATTTCCAAACCAACCCTATCACGTTGAAGGCGATCCAATAGATTTGTCAAGAGGAGGACGCTTTATGGCGCATCATATTATGGTGCCAAAAAAAGGAGTCGCTGTTCATATTAATGCCTTTAATTTTCCGGTTTGGGGAATGCTAGAAAAGTGTGCTGTAAACTGGATGGCTGGAGTACCAGCAGTAGTGTTGCCAGCACCTTCATCATCATACCTGGCAGAAGCTGTAGCTCGAACAATAATTGATTCTGGTATTCTTCCTGAAGGAGCGCTTCAAATCATAAATGGAACGGTAAAAACAATTTTAGATACAGTTGAGTCACAAGATGTGGTCACTTTTACTGGTTCTGCAGCTACTGGTCGTTTATTAAAAGCGCATCCAAGATTAATTCAAGAATCTGTGCCATTTACAATGGAAGCAGATTCCTTAAATGCCTCTATTTTAGGAGAAGATGCTATTCCAGGAACACCTGAATTTAATTTATTTATTAAAGAGGTTCGGAAAGAGATGACAGTTAAAGCTGGACAAAAATGTACCGCGATTAGACGTATCATTGTGCCTGAGAACTTAGTTGAAGATGTTCAGATTGCTCTCGGAAAAGCTTTAGATAAAGTAACTATTGGAGATCCAAGGTTAAAAGAAGTTAGAATGGGAGCTTTAGTGAGTCGCCAACAAGTTCAAGCAGTAAAAGATTCAGTAAATGATCTGGCAAAAGATGCACAGATCGTTTATGGAGATTTAGATAAAATTAATACCATTGGAGCAGATGCTAACAAAGGGGCTTTCATTAGTCCAATTTTGTTAAGAGCTGACCATCCATTCAAAAACCCAGTCATTCATGAACGTGAAGCTTTCGGTCCAGTAAGTACAATAATGCCTTATAAATCTTTAGATGAAGCGATTACTTTAGCACAAATGGGTAAAGGTTCTTTAGTGTCCTCAATAGTTACTAATGATGATATAATTGCTAAAGATTATGTGATTAACGCAGCATCTCATCATGGACGAATTTTAGTTCTTAATAGAGAAAGTTCTAAAGAAAGTACAGGTCATGGTTCACCATTACCATACTTAGTTCATGGTGGTCCTGGTCGTGCTGGTGGTGGAGAAGAAATGGGAGGAATGCGAGGTATTAAACATTATTTACAGCGTACTGCAATTCAAGGTTCACCCTCTACTATTACTGAAATAACAGGGATTTATCAACAAAACGCTAAATATAAAGAAGCAGAGCAACATCCATTTAAATATTACTGGGAAGACATTCAACCAGGTATGTCACTCAAAACACATAAACGAACATTTACGGATACAGACATTAGTAATTTTGCCAATTTAACTTGGGATCATTTTTATGCGCATACTGATATTACATCTTTAGACGGAAGTATTTTCGAAAAAAGAACTGCACATGGTTACTTCATTATTTCTGCAGCTGCAGGATTATTTGTGTATCCTAACAAAGGACCTGTTGCAGCTAATTATGGGTTAGATAGTATTCGATTTTTACGACCATTATATCACAACGACACTATCTATGTAAGATTGACTTGTAAAGAAAAAGTAGATAGAGACGTCGCTTCAGCTGAACATCCTAGCGGAATTGTAAAATGGCATGTTGAAGTCTTCGATGCTAATTTCGAAAATAGACCTGAAAGTCAAAAAAATGAAAAAGATAGCCCTTTAGTTGCTGTTGCAACAATTCTTACAATGGTTCAAAAGAAACAAGAGGCCTTTGTTGAAATGACTAATGAAAATATTGATAAATGTTTGTCAAAACTATCAGAAGGCTTGAAACCAAAATGGGGAATTATGTCACCTCAACACATGATTGAACATTTGGAGTATACATATAAAATCGCAGCTGGAGATATTCAGGATTTTAAAGTGTCAACACCTGAAAAGATTTTAGGAAAAGTAAAAAATAGCCTATGGAATTACGATAAGTTTCCAAAAAACAGTCAGTTCCCTTTATTAGAAAAAGATACACTTGATGATTTGAAACATGAAGATTTAGCAACAGCCATTGAAGCATTTAAATCACAACGAGAGGCATATTTAGAATATTTCAAAGAGCATCCTGATGCGGTTTTAAATAATATGGTTTTTGGAGAATTAAATAAGTACGAATGGTATTTACTAGAAAGAAAACATTTAAATCATCATTTTGAACAATTCGGAATTCTGTAAAATGAAACATTTAAAAGTGATATTCTTGTTTTTGATTCTTGCTAATTGTAATTCATCAAAAGAGTCTAAGGAGGTAATGATTTCTGAAGGAAAAACCTTTCAGATGTTTGCAGAAATTGTAGATCAATATGCTGAGAATACACTTCAAAACGGTAATGTAAACTCATTTGCATTAGCCATTTATAAAGATGGTGAAATGTATCATAACTATTATGGTGAAATAGATAAAGTTGCTAATAACAAACCGAATGACAGTTCCCTTTATGAAATAGCGTCAATCACAAAAACATTCACAGGGTCCTTAGTTGCTAAAGCTGTTTTGGAAGAAAAGATTAATTTAGATGATGACATTCGAAAGTATTTAGAAGGCGATTATTCAAATCTAGAATTTAAAGGGCATCCGATTACCATAAAACATCTTTTAACCCATAGCATGGGCTTAAAAAACAAACTCACAAAAGGTTTTGAAGCTATTAGAAATAAAGTTACAAACGGCACTTATGATTATAAATCTGATGTCTATACTATAGATCATTTATTAAAAGAATTGAAAGCAGTTGAGGTAGATAAACAACCAGGAACAATTTATGCTTACAACTCAATTGGTCCTGAATTACTAGCGTATATTCTAGAGAAGGTGAATAAGAAGCCTTTTGCCCAGCAGATAGAGATGTTTTTTAAAGAGTTAGGAATGAATGATACCTATCTTCAAGCATCTCAAAACTTTATAGAAAGATTGGTTAAAGGGTATAAAGGCGATGTTCTCGCACCTATAGATCATGATCCAGTTTATGGTGCAGCAGGAGGTGCAATTTCCAGTTTGCCAGATTTAGCTAAATACATGCAATATCTAATCGAAAATAAAAATGAACCTTGGGTAAAAGAAACATCACGTGTCTTATTTGTAGATAAAGAAGATGATGAACAGATTGGTTACCTCTGGCAAAATATAGATACTGCCGAAGAAGAAGGTTTTTATTATTCAAAAACGGGAACCTCAAACAGAATCCAAAGTGGTATCTTGATTTGTCCAGATTCTAATTATGGTATCATTTTAATGGTAAATAATACCTCAGATGAAGCTATTCGAGATTGGGAGCAACTGTTTTTTAGAGATATAGAACCGATGGTAATAACATACCCCAAACTCAACTTATCATCTATTTTTAGACTTGATTTCAACGACAATCCGAGTAAAGCATTTCAAAATTTTAGAAACCTTAAAAGCGATACCGTTACCTATGACTTTGCGCTAAACGATTTGAATAATTTCGGTTACGATTTATTAAACGAAAAACAGTATAAACAATCGATTGAAGTATTCAAGTTTTTAACGGAAGAATTCCCTGAAAATGCTAATACTTATGACAGTTTAGGCGAAGCTTATTTTGTAATTGAAGATTATAAAAAAGCATTAGAAAGTTTCAATAAAGCACTGGAGTTAAATCCTGATATGAAAACTTCAAAAGATTATATTAAGAAAATTGAAAAGATAACTTTACAGAAATCATGACACAACCATACGTAAAACAAACCATAGAAAACGAAGTAGGATATATTGAATTTTTTCATCCTGCGCACAACTCATTACCAGGCGACGTATTGGCTAATTTAGCAAATACAATTACCGAAGCTGGTAAAAACGATGCCATAAAAGTTATCGTTTTAAAAAGCGGTGGAGACCGAACATTCTGTGCTGGAGCCAGTTTTAATGAACTGATTAACATCAATGACGCTGCAACAGGAAAAGTATTCTTTTCAGGTTTTGCTAACGTTATTAATGCCATGCGAAAATGTCCTAAGTTTATCATCGGACGAATTCAAGGTAAAACCGTTGGAGGAGGAGTTGGTTTAGCTGCTTCTACCGATTATTGTATGGCAACAAAGTTCGCAGCAATAAAGTTGAGTGAACTTAATATTGGTATCGGGCCATTTGTTGTTGGTCCAGCCATAGAACGAAAAATGGGATTAAGCGCCATGTCTCAAATAGCCATTGATGCGAATTCTTTTTATCCACCAGAATGGGCTAAACAGAAAGGCTTATTTACACATGTTTTTGATAGTACAGAAGCACTAGACGAAGCTGTTAAAACTACGGCAGAGCATTTATGCACTTATAATGTTGAAGCTATGTTAGAAATGAAAAAAATATTCTGGAAAGGTACAGACGATTGGGATGAACTTTTAGCAAAACGTGCTCAAACAAGTGGACGTTTAGTGCTTTCCGATTTTACCAAAGAAAAATTGAAAGGATTTAAATAATTATGATTTACAGTTTTAAAGGGTATATTCCAGTTGTGCATGAAAGTAGTTTTGTGCATCCATTGGCTGCTGTAACAGGAAATGTCATTATTGGTAAAAACTGCTATATTGGTCCAGGTGCAGCAATTCGTGGAGATTGGGGACAAATTGTGTTAGAAGATGGTGTAAATGTTCAGGAAAATTGTACTGTACATATGTTTCCCGGAAAATCAATAACATTAAAAGAAAGTGCTCATGTTGGTCATGGCGCTATTATTCATGGTGCTAATTTGGGCGAAAATTGTTTGATTGGAATGAATGCAGTTGTTATGGACGATGCAGAAATTGGTGACGAGTCTATAGTAGGTGCTATGGCATTTGTAAAAGCTGAAACGATAATTCCGAAACGAAGTTTAGTCGTTGGAAACCCTGCCAAAGTAATTAAAAGCGTTACTGATGAAATGATCGAATGGAAAACTAAAGGCACGCAATTATATCAACAATTACCTAAGGATTGTCAAGACACTCTAAAAGAAGTTGAGCCATTACGAGAGGTGCCTAGAGAAATGAAAATTCAAGAAGATGTTTATAAAACGCTTCGTGATTTTATGAAAAAGTAGTTGGGCGTTACCTCAAGGGTCGCGCTTTCACTACTTGCTCTTTTCAAGGAGCTCAAACAGACCGTTTAATCGCTAACGCGAACAAAATAATAAAAATTGTCATTCCGAGTAAAGTCGAGGAATCTAACAATATAAATATAAGAATGTCAAAAGTAGAATTTAAAATGCCCAAGTTGGGCGAAAGTATTACCGAAGCAGCTATAATAACTTGGTTTAAAAATGTTGGCGATGCTATTGAAGAAGATGAAATGCTTTTAGAAGTTGCTACTGATAAGGTTGACTCTGAAGTGCCATCAAATGTAAGTGGAATAATTGAAGAGATTCTTTTTGAAGCGAATGATGTTATCAAAATAGGAGAAACCGTGGCCATTATAAAAACAGATGGAAAAGGTTCAACTTCAAAAAAGAAAACGACTGTCATTCAGAGTAAAAGCGAAGGGTCTCACCAAAGCACAAACAAGCCTAGTAAGAAACGGACTGTCATTCCGAGTCCAGTCAAGGAATCTCAATCACAATCATTTTCAACATCAAATTCAAATCAATTCTTTTCACCTTTAGTAGTTAAAATAGCTAAAGCACACCATATTAGTTTTGAAGAATTAAGTAGGATTCCTGCTACTGGACATGAAGGAAGATTAAGAAAAAGCGATGTTTTTCAGTATATAGAAGATGGTCGTCCATATAAATTTGCACAACCAATAACTCAAGATCCAACAGCGTATCGCATTCCACAACTCACTTTCGATAAAGGAAAAGGGAAAGTGATAGAAATGGATCGTATGCGACAGATGATCGCAGACCATATGGTGTATTCTAAACATACATCGCCTCATGTGACAGCTTATGTTGAAGCAGATATGACTAATATGGTACAATGGAGAAATGATAATAAGATTGCGTTCCAAGAAAAGTATGGAGAACGTTTGACCTTTACACCTTTATTTGTTGAAGCAGTTGCTAAAGCGGTAAAGGATTTTCCAAATATTAACGCATCTGTAGATGGTAATAAAATTATTGTAAAAGAAGATATCAATATTGGAATGGCAACGGCATTACCTAGTGGTAATTTAATTGTCCCAGTAGTAAAAAATGCAGATTCCAAAAACTTAAAAAATTTAGCGACCAAGGTTAATGAATTGGCTAATAAGGCAAGAGAGAATAATTTAAAGGCAGATGATATTCAGGGAAGTACATTTACTATTTCCAATGTAGGAACCTTCGGAAGTGTTATGGGAACTCCTATAATAAATCAACCAGAAGTCGCTATTCTCGCGTTAGGAATTATTAAAAAACGACCAGAAGTGATCACAACTAAAAAAGGAGACGAGATAGCTATTCGAAGCATGATGTATTTGTCTCTATCCTTTGATCATCGAGTAGTTGATGGGTTTCTAGGAGGTAGTTTTGTGCGTCGTGTTGCTGACTATTTTGAGCAATTTGATGTCAATAGAAAAATATAGTTGAATTGTCAATATCAGATCTAATGACGAGGTAATTGTTTTTACGAGATTCTTCGCTTCCGCTCCGAATGACAAATAAAATAAAAATGAATAAAGACATATTAAAAAAAGGATTTGCGAATTTATGCACTGCCAAAGCAATGGCAGAGTTATATGAAGCTAATTTCAAACAAGTATCCAAATACGTGCATGCTACATCCAGAGGACATGAAGCAATTCAAACCGCTTTAGGTATGCAACTATTACCTCAAGATTATGCGTTTCCTTACTATAGAGATGATGCGATGTTATTATCATTTGGATTACAACCTTATGATTTAATGCTACAATTGTTAGCTAAAAAAGAAGATCCATTTTCTGCTGGTAGAACCTATTATTCACATCCAAGTTTAAAAGATGATGACAAGCCAAAAATTCCTCATCAATCGTCTGCAACAGGAATGCAGGCAATTCCAGCTACAGGTGTAGCTATGGGAATGCAGTATAAAGAATTACAGAATATAGATGATGAAGCTACTAAACTGTCACCTCGAGTAGAGTCGAGAGGTCTCAAACCAATTACAGTTTGCAGTTTGGGCGATGCTTCAGTCACAGAAGGTGAAATTGCAGAGGCCTTTCAAATGGCTGCTTTAAAACAAATGCCCATCCTTTATTTGGTACAAGATAATGGTTGGGATATTTCAGCCAATGCTGAAGAAACAAGAGCACAAAATGCTTTTGAATATGCACAGGGTTTTCATGGTTTAGATGCCATCTCAATTGATGGTGCAAATTTTATGGAAAGTTATGAAGCTATTGAAAAAGTAATCAATATAATTAGAAAAGAACGTCGACCATTTTTAGTGCATGCTAAAGTACCATTATTAAATCATCATACATCTGGTGTGCGTATGGAATGGTATCGTGATGATTTAGAAGAAGCACGTTCTCGTGATCCTTATCCAGTTTTTAGACAACAATTATTAGATAATGGTTTTTCTGAAAAGGATATTCAAGCTATAGAGAATTCCGCGAAAGCGAAAGTAGAAAAAGATTTTAAAAAAGCACTAAAAGCTGAAGATCCAAAACCAGAAGATTTATTCACAAATGATTTTGTACCAACTCCAATTACTGATGAAAAAGGAGAGCGTTCTCCTGAAGGAGCAGACAAGGTAGTAATGGTAGATTGTGCTTTGTTTGCTGTTGAAGAATTAATGAAACAGCACAAAGAGTGTTTGTTATATGGACAAGATGTTGGAGGACGATTAGGAGGTGTGTTTAGAGAAGCAGCTACTTTAGCACAAAAGTTTGGTGATGACCGTGTATTTAATACCCCAATTCAAGAAGCCTTTATAGTTGGGTCTACAGTTGGTATGAGTGCTGTTGGTCTAAAACCAATTGTTGAGGTTCAATTTGCAGATTACATTTGGCCAGGACTTAATCAGTTGTTTACTGAAGTAAGTCGAAGTTGCTATTTGTCAAATGGTAAATGGCCAGTGAGTATGATTCTTCGTGTACCTATTGGAGCCTATGGAAGTGGTGGTCCTTACCATTCTTCTTCAGTAGAAAGTGTTATTACTAATATTCGTGGTATCAAAATAGCATATCCTAGTAATGGAGCTGATTTAAAGGGATTAATGAAAGCTGCATATTATGACCCAAATCCAGTTGTCATTCTAGAACACAAAGGCTTGTATTGGTCCAAGGTGCCAGGAACCTTAACAGCAACATCTGTGGAACCTTCAGAAGATTACGTGTTGCCTTTTGGAAAAGCGTGGGTGTTACAAGAAATATGGAAACAAGAAGCGGTAGAAACCTTAACTATTGTGACATATGGAATGGGAGTGCATTGGGCTTATAATGCTTCAGGTGAATTAAATATGCGTGACCAAATTGAAATTATTGATTTAAGAACTTTATATCCTTTAGATGAAGATACTATTATGAAGTCTGTCAAAAAAACAGGTAAATGTTTAGTTGTGACTGAAGAACCTTCAAATAATAGTTTTGCTAGAGCTTTATCAGGAAAAATTCAAGAAGACTGTTTTAAATATTTAGATGCTCCTGTAATGACTATTGGTAGTGAAAATATGCCAGCTATTCCACTTAATTCAACATTAGAGCAAACTATGATTCCATCTACTGAAAAAGTAAAGGCTAAGATTACTGAATTGATTAATTACTAGCTTTTTGTATCTTACTGTACTATAAATTATTTATATGTATACAAGACGAATATTTCCAGTGCTTGGCGTTATAAAATGGACACGTCGACACATTTTTTTGTTTCTTATTCTTGCTACGATCCCTGTTTTCTTGTTTGATGTTGCAGGACTCAAATGGCTTCATGTGCCTTGGTTGCCTTTGGGCGTTTTAGGTACTGCAGTTGCATTTATTGTGAGTTTTAAAAATAATGCATCTTATGATAGATTATGGGAAGCACGTAAGATTTGGGGAGGAATAGTAAATGCGTCTCGAACTTGGACAATTATGGTCAAGGATTTTATCAATAATGATCATACTAAAACAAAACTCTCAAAAGAAGAACTATTTCAAGTTCATAGAGAATTAGTGCATCGCCATGTGGCTTGGTTAACAGCATTAAGATATCAATTGCGTGGAGATAAACCATGGGAAATGCACTTAAAAGCGAAACGGTCTAATCAAGAATTTAGAGAGTCTCAATATAGAATATGTGAAGAAGAAACACCACTTGATGATGCTATTAAGTCATATATTTCTGAAACTGAATTTAATGAAGTTTTTGCCAAAGGGAATAAGGCCTCACAGTTTTTAGGAGTGCAATCTCGTAGATTAAAAGAGTTGATGCAAGAAGGGTTGATTGAAGATTTTAGGCATATGGAAATGGCAAACATGCTGAAAGAATTTTACACACTTCAAGGTAAAAGCGAACGAATTAAAAACTTTCCTTATCCAAGGCAATTTGCTACACTAAATTATTTGTTTGTTTGGATTTTTATAATCCTCTTACCTTTTGGAATTATGGAAGGCTTTGAATCTATAGGAGAGCATATATTAGTTGATTTAGCTAATCATAAATCACATACATCAACACTACATCACATTCAAGAATTTATAGCACATCATTTTGTTTGGTTTTCAATTCCTTTTAGTACTATGCTCGCTTGGGTGTTTCATACCATGGAAGCTATTGGAGAAAACACAGAAAACCCTTTTGAAGGTGGTCCGAATGATGTACCAATAACTAATATGAGTAGAGGTATAGAAATTGATATTAGACAGCTTATTGATGATACAGATATTCCTGAACCTTATAAATGGACTAATGATATTATTATGTAAGTGTTTAAATAATTATTGATTAACGATTTATGTCTTTTTAAATTTTGTATATTGAGCTACTAATTTATTTAACATTATTATGAAAAGAAGTATTTTACTTATAGCAGCAGCTTTATTTTTATTTGCAGGAAATCAGTCAGTAACTGCACAAGCTAAATTGGAAAAAGAAGTTAAAACCTATGATTTAAGTTATATCAGGGAAAATGCAAAAAAGAAAACAGAAAGCTTAGTTAATTATTTAGGCTTAAATGAAAAACAACAAGAGAAAGTTTATAATCTTTTTGTAGAAACTCAACAGAAATCAAATAAATCTTTGGTTGGAGCTGATTCTAAGAAGAAAAAAGCAATTACTTCAAGAATGGAAAGATATATTTCAGATACGTTGAAAGAAATTTTAACTGAAGATCAGTTAAAAAAATACTTAGCAATGTCTAAAGATTTATAATTTAATTAATATTGATGATAAAAAAAGCGACCTAATTAGGTCGCTTTTTTTATATATTGTATTCAGATAAAGGTTTCGTGAATTTCTCAGGATCTGCTGCCAAATGATATCTTGGGTCATCAATATCTTCAACAATAACTTCTTTAAATTTAGGGTTTCCTTTGTAGAGTAGTACTTTACAATCCTCACTGAGGTGTCTTAGTTTTATAGATTTTCCTTCGGCTTCATATTTACTTACTAAATTAAAAATGGCTTCTAAAGCTGAATGATCACTTACTCTTGATTCGACAAAGTCTATTTCGATGTGTTGAGGATCATTCTTGACATCAAATTTTGAATTAAAGTTCTGTATTGATCCAAAGAATAATGGTCCCCAAATTTCATATGTTTTTGTACCGTCAGGTTGTATTCTTTTACGTGCTCTAATCATGGTAGCATTTTTCCATGCAAATACCAGTGCCGAAATGATAACACCAGCTATTACAGCAATTGCTAAATCTTTCCATACTGTTATTGCGGAAACTGCTATTAATACGATAGCATCGGATAATGGGATTTTTCTAATGATTCTGAAACTACTCCAAGCAAAGGTTCCGATAACGACCATAAACATAACTCCAACTAGAGCAGCAATTGGGATTTGTTCAATTAAAGGGGCTCCAAAAAGCACAAAACATAATAAGGCAACGGCTGCAACTGCTCCTGATAGTCTGCCTCGTCCACCTGAATCTACATTAATAATAGATTGTCCAATCATAGCACATCCACCCATTCCACCAAATAGTCCATTTAGCATATTAGCACCACCTTGAGCGATACATTCTCTATTACCATTACCTCTTGTTTCTGTCATCTCATCGATGAGGTTAAGTGTCATCAAAGATTCTATCAAGCCTACTGCGGCTAAAATGAATGCAGTTGAAAAGATTAAATCCCAATGTCCAGATAATGTGTTAAACAAACCAAATATTTGATCTTGAAATGTAGGCAACCCTCCTTCTAATCCTTGTCCACCTCCTTCTTGAATAAATGAGCCTACTGTGCTCATTTCAATTCCGCCGAAAATAGTTATGCAGGCAACTACAATAATTGCAATTAGTGCTGCAGGAATCTTCTTGGTAAGTTTAGGTAAACCATACATGATTCCCATAGTTAATCCTATGAATCCCATCATTTTCCAGAACGTAGCATTTGAAAACAGGGCGGAAAACCATTCCGAGGTATCAGACCAAATAGAAATGTCTTTTGGAACAGCGTTAGGAAACAGCCCTAATTGTGAAAGAAAAATAACAATAGCTAAACCATTAACAAATCCCATCATTACTGGATGAGGGATAAGTCTCACGAACTTACCTAATTTAAAAACACCTGCAAGTATCTGAATACCACCAACTAATAACAAGGTGATGAATAACCATTGTAGTCCAAGATTTTCTATTGGAGTTTCAAGACCAATACCAACTTCATTACCTTTTTGAATGAGGTGCACCATAACAACTGCCATAGCTCCGGTAGCTCCTGAAATCATTCCTGGTCGACCACCAAAAAGAGCAGTTACAATTCCCATCATAAAGGCACCATAGAGTCCTACTAATGGATCAATACCTGCAACAAAAGCAAAAGCTACAGCTTCTGGAACTAGAGCTAATGCAACTGTTAATCCTGAAAGAATATCATTTTTCGGATTTTGAGTAAAGTTTTTCCTAGTGGTTTGTCCTAATATCATAATACTTGCCTTAAAAGTCGGCAAATATAGGCTTTTATATATGAAGCTTAAAACTCATGTTATAAAACTAATAAGCATCAACTTTCAAGTTGATGCTTATCATTCTATTATTTATAAATCTATTTATTTAATTTCTGGAGGATATTTTTCCATTATTTTAGATACAAATTCTTTGATTTGTGCTTCTTTTTTCTCCATTTTTTTAGAAATATAACCTGTACCCATTCCTTGCCAAATAAGCTCTTTTTTTTCTTTGTCAATAAGATCGATAAATAAGGTGCCTTCAGATTGTGTGGAAACAACGGGTTGGTTATTCCAACCCCATCCCCATCCAGGACCAAAGCCTCCCCAGCCCCAGCCACCAATACCCCAAGAATTGTTGTATACATCAACACGCTGTTTAGATTTGGTGAAAATACTCACAAGTAAGTCTGGGTTTTCAGATTTAGTAAAACCTTTTGCTAATAATTCAGATTCAATGGCACGTAAAATTCTACGTTTATCCAAATCACTTATTTCGGCTTTGTCTATTCCAGTTTTAAAGAAAGCAAAAGTTTTATAAGAATTAAAATTAGCTTCTTTATCATAATCTGCCGCAACTCTTACTGAACTACAAGATGTAATAATCACTGTAATTAAGAGTACGAGACTAGTTTTTAATGTTTTCATAGCATTTGTTTTTTAAATTATAACGAGTCTAATATGTTATCATCTACTGTATTTGGAAGTGTAACTTTTAGATTTGGTTCTACCTCCATAGCACGTTTTATTGCGAAAACTGCACCTTCATTTCTTGCCCAATTTCGTCTTGCTATACCATTGTTCACATCCCAAAATAGCATAGATTTCAAGCGTCTTTCCGCATCATTACTACCATCAAGAACCATACCAAATCCACCATTTATTACTTCTCCCCAGCCAACACCTCCACCATTGTGAATGCTAACCCAAGTTGCTCCTCTAAAACTATCTCCTATAACATTTTGAATCGCCATATCTGCTGTAAAACGTGAGCCGTCATAAATATTACTGGTTTCACGATAAGGAGAATCTGTTCCTGAAACATCATGATGATCTCGTCCTAAAATAACATATCCAATATCTCCTTTTTTTATAGCATTATTGAATGCTTCAGCAATCTTTTGACGACCTTCGGCATCAGCGTAAAGAATTCTTGCTTGAGAGCCAACCACCAGTTTGTTATCTTGTGCGCCTTTTATCCATTGAATATTATCCGCCATTTGTTGTTGAATTTCCTCTGGAGAATTTTTCTTGATATGCTCTAAAACTTCACAGGCTATTCGATCTGTTTTTTCTAAATCTTCTGGTTTTCCAGATGCACATACCCATCTAAATGGTCCAAAACCATAGTCAAAACACATTGGTCCCATAATATCTTGTACATAACTCGGGTACCTGAAATCAATACCATTGTCAGCCATAATATCTGCTCCAGCTCTTGAGGCTTCTAATAAAAAGGCATTTCCATAATCGAAAAAATAGGTGCCTTTAGCTGTGTGTTTATTTATAGCAGATGCATGACGGCGTAAGGTTTCTTGAACTTTTTCTTTAAATAACTTTGGATTGTTTGCCATCATGTTGTTGGCGTCTTCAAAGGACATATCAGCAGGATAATAGCCTCCAGCCCATGGGTTGTGAAGAGATGTTTGGTCACTTCCTAAATCAATATAAATACTAGCTTCATCAAATTTTTCCCAAACATCAACGATATTACCTAGGTATGCTATTGAAATCGTTTCTTTTTCATCTTTCGCCCTTTTTACACGGGCAACTAGTTCATCTAAGTCACTTATTTTTACATCTATCCAACCCTGATCTAAACGAACTTGAGTGATTTTAGGATTTACTTCTGCGCAAACTGTGATACAACCAGCAATATTACCTGCTTTTGGTTGTGCTCCAGACATACCACCTAATCCTGAGGTAACAAAAAGATTGCCTTTAGGTTCCTTTTTAATTTTTCTAAAACCATTTAATACTGTAATTGTTGTTCCGTGAACAATACCTTGTGGACCAATGTACATATAACTACCAGCTGTCATTTGTCCGTATTGAGTAACTCCTAAAGCATTGAATTTTTCCCAGTCATCAGGTTTAGAATAATTAGGAATCATCATACCGTTTGTCACGACTACTCTAGGTGCCTCTTTATGACTTGGAAACAATCCCATTGGATGTCCAGAATACATGACCAGTGTTTGCTCGTCATTCATTTCTGAAAGATATTTCATTGTTAGTCTATATTGAGCCCAATTTGAAAATACTCCTCCATTTCCTCCATAGGTGATGAGTTCATGAGGATGTTGAGCAACTGCATAATCTAAATTGTTTTGAATCATTAGCATTATAGCAGCAGCTTGTTTAGATTTTGCCGGATAATCTTCAATCGGCCTAGCATACATTTTGTAGTCTGGACGAAGGCGATACATGTATATCCTTCCATAAGTATCTAGCTCATTTTTGAATTCTGAAATTAATTCTGCGTGATGCGATTTGTCAAAATATCGTAATGCATTTCTTAACGCAAGCTTTTTTTCTTCTAAAGACAGGATGTCTTTTCGTCTTGGTGCATGGTTTATTGAAGATTCATAGGGTTTAGGTTGCGGTAGAATATTTGGTATTCCTTCTTTTATTTGTTCTTGGAACGATATGTCGTGTGTTGTGTGCATTACTTTTTTTTTAAAGTGTTTTTGTCAAAACCATAAGGACAATGTCTGCATCCACTTTCGCAGCAGTAGCCTCTTTTTAAAAGATATTGCTCTGTAAAGCAACGGTAACCTTCAGGTGTTAAATAAAAGTCGCCTTCTTCTAATGGAATGATTTTCTTCATATATTACAAAGATAATGCAAAATGGATTGATTTTTGTGTGTAACAAACTATGATTTTAATATCTAAATATTTGGTTCCAAAGGGGTATTTAGGAATTACATTTTTTCCATTTGTATTTCTTAAATATGATGTCTTGAAATCTAATAAGTATCTTTTGAATCATGAAAAAATACATTTAAGACAACAATTGGAACTTTTAATTATACCTTTTTACTTTTGGTATGTCATTGAGTTTTTTGTTCGTCTTGTAGTTTATAAAAACTGGATTAAAGCCTATAAAAATATTTCATTTGAAAGAGAGGCATATACAAATGAAAAGGACCTAAATTATTTAAAATCAAGGTCCTTTTGGAATTTTATAAATTATACTAAATTTTAATCATTCAAAACTATTTTTTGTGATTTAGAATTCCCACTTACTAAGGTTGCTTTAACAATGTAAGCTCCACTAGAAAGGTTATGATTATTTAAAATAAATTCAGATTGGTTGATTGTGTCTTTATTAAATAAAACTCTACCCAATAAGTCATAAACAGTGATGCTTTCTATGGGACTTTTGTTTGAAGTAATCTTAATATAATCACCTTTAGGTGCGATAATATTTAATCCATTAAGTTCTAAATCAGTAATACTGAGAACTTCATTTGTATATCTTAATATGAATCTATTTTCATAATCAATAGCTTCTGATTCTGTAAAAGAATATGGGCTAGCTCTTAAATCGTGTATAATTCCAGCGTATGTATCTTCTAAATAGATGTTTTGATTTTCATTTAAGAATAAACCGTCAACTTTACCTATAGTAATAACGTATTCTCCTGGTTCAGGAATTACAGTTCCTAAAGGGACTTGGTCATTTTCATCAAAAGGTAATGAACGTCCTTGAATAATCATACGTTCATCATTTATTTTTGAATACATGCTTAAGTTGTTTACTTCTCTAATGTATGCGTCGTACAATCTATCTTTTTCTTGAGTCGCACCTTCAATATAACCTACTAAAATGTTAGATGAAGATCCGTTTGGAGAAAATAAATTTAACCAGATACGATGACGTTCTGTTGTATCAGAATTAGCAACATTTTCGTTCGTATCTATTTGTCTAAAAAATTCAGTATTGCTATGAGATCTATCTCTCACACTATTGTTGAAAGTAACACTGTTACTGCCATTTTCATTATTATTTAAAGCCAATACAAAGAACCCTTGACCTGATCCAATTTTTCCATTAAAAATAGGATTCGGATTTGAGACACCTGATAAATTATAAGTTATATAATCATTATCATCGTATGTGTATGCAAAATCATCATAGAACGAATCACCATTATTACCAATTTGAGTGCCGTGAGTCCAAATGTGAACAGAACCTTCTATAAGGTTATTACTAGGATGAGTTAAAAATGTTTGTGCATCTAAGGCTGATGGGTAAGGGTTTCCTAAAAGATTCCAGTTGTCATCAAAAGGTGTTACTGTCAAAACATCATTGCCATATGGGTTGTAGGTATAACTACTATTGCCAAAAGCGTTAGACCCACTTTCTATAGGTTGTGTAATAACACCATTATTTGGAACTCCTGTAAACACAGAAGTTGCTGTAGACACACCTGCAGTATGATTTGTTGGACCTCTTACAATATATCCTTTACCAAGATTCATCGTTCCCGAATTTAAAGGATTCCAGTTACCATAACAAATTGGTATTCCACCAGTTGGGAGTACGCCTGGTGTAAATGTTCCTGTAGGAACAGTTGGCATCCATTCATAAATGTAATTTAAAGGTGTATTAGTACCATATACGTTTGAGACATCATAACCTTGAACAGGACTTGACCAATATACATAGTCAGTTTGTCTAATACTGGTATTTCTATATAATTCTATATCACCAGAATTTATTTGTGTTGGTGCCACAGAAGTAGAACTGTCATATACTTGTATTAAACTAGCATCATTTTGTACAAATAACTCTCCTGTACCTTGAATTTCTATATAATCTTGAATAGTTAATGATGAACCAAAATTGTTTGTATTAGTATCAGAAGTTAATGTTAAAGTAGCTCCTGTTTCAATCGTTAAATTTAAACCGTCTCCATTATCGTTATCATAAATAACAGGGTCATTTCCGGTGACTGGGATAACAACACAATCGACAGCTGTTGGTATAGCATTGTCAGACCAGTTTAGTGGATTCATCCAATCATCTGTAGCTTCAGAACCATCCCAAATTTTTGTACTTGAGATTTGAACTAAGATTTCTTCAAATCTAGTCAATGTTGTACCATCACAAAAGTTATAAACTATTTCAGCGGTATACGTTGTGTCAGATAAAGGTGCAACTGTTATGATATCATTATTTCCTAAAGATGTAAGTCCAGTTGTTGAATTACCATTTCCTGACGCAGAGCCTTCAAACCATGTTAATGTAGAAATTGATCCTAAGCCACCACCTGTAGGAGTAAATCTCCATGCTTCTTGGGTAGTGTTCCAATTTGTATCTAAACTATTTCTGTTTGGGGCAGCTAAACCTGTAGTAGCATCATTTTGAATGGCTACTGTTGCATTTCCATCATTCCAAGGAAATACATTGTTGTTGTCAATATTTTTCTCTTCAATGTAAACATCGATAACATTACTATGCTCATATAAAACCATCATACCACTGTACAAAATAGAATTGTCAGAAAACATTGGTATATCGTGCCAAGACATAATAAAAGCTCTTTCTCCAGTATCAAGTGTAATCGTTTCGTAACCAACTTCACCACCTTGACTAGGATCAATATCATGATGTACTCCATATATCGAGCGTCCATAAAATTGTGTTCCACCTAATCCGTCAGCATTAGTAGCACTTGGTACATTCCAATCATTGATATAACCACAATTCGAACCAGCTGCATAAGTATCAAAAGACATGGCTCCATTAGCGGTTGCTTGAAATTGTGAAAAGGCATTAGCTGCGACATTATCATAAAAACAAAAATCAAAAGGTATATTAACGACAGGAGACCATGTATCATCATTAAAAGTTGAGAACTGATTAGCCAAACAGTCAAATTGATATGGAGGACTGTAAGCTATAGAAGATACACTATAATCACTTGGGTCCCCTAATAATAAATAACTAGCTTCAAGGTCTACACTTCCTACAACACCACATGAAGTAACAGCTGGATTACTACCATTAGTATCTGTGGCTACAAGATTAGGTAAGCCAAGAGAAGAAATTCCTGTTCCAGGTCCTGCTGTACAGTTTGGTGGAGAACATGATAAATCTATTGTAAAATCACCAGTTGTAGTACCTATATCGCTATAGTGTGCTACATATACATAGTAATCTGTTAAGAGAGATGTTGTAAATGTGAAAGAATCTAAGCCAAAACCATCTTGACAAGATATGTTAGTTAATGATCCACAGTTACCTTGCATCACTGCAATTTCAGTATCATATGAGCCATTAGGAGTTACATCTATTGTAGCAATATCTCCAGTACCTACAAAGTGAAACCATACACCATAGTCACTCATGGTACATCCCGTATTATTTGCCAAACTACCAGTTGTTCCTGTTGTAGTAGAAAAAATTGACTGTCCGCAATTCATATCTGTTGCCGTTGTACAATCTGTATTTGTTGGAGGTGGAGGTGGTTCTGTTACGCAAATGTCAAAAGTACCATTATTGTTATTTGCGTATTCCCACACTCTAATATAAATTGTATCACCTGGTGTTAAACCGGTTCTAGTAATTGATGACATTGCACCATTATCACTATCATCATCATCACATTCAATTAGTGTAAGTGATCCACAAGTTCCTGAATATATTGCCATACCACTGTCTGTCATAACACCCGTATCAGTATCAATAATAATACCTCCACCAGCTGGAACAGTAATTGTAAACCATACATCTCCTCCATTATAATTTCCACAACCAGGACCTGGAACACCAAAAGAAGGCGTTGCACTTTCATTAGTATATGTAGAAAATGAACATGGTGTGCTTATATTTAAATTTGTAGCGGTACATGGTTGGTCATTAACAGGAGGTCCAGGAGGCTCAGAGACACAAATATCAAAAGTACCATTGTTGTTATTTCCATATTCCCAAACTCTAATATAAATTGTCTCTCCTGGAGTTAAGCCAGTTCTAGTAATTGCTGACATTGCACCATTAGCACTATCATCATCATCACACTCAATTAAGGTTAATGTTGGTGTTGGGCAAGTGCCAGTAACAGAATAAATAGCCATTCCGCTATCAGTTATTACACCAGTATTTGTATCAACTATAATCGTTCCACTAGCTGGAACTACAGTTGTAAACCAAACATCGCCACCACTGTAACTTCCACATCCAGGAGCTGTAATTCCCGCAGAAGCTGTTGCACCAGCATTTGTAAATGTGGTATATGAACACGGTATGTTTGAAGTTAAAGCAATCGCACCACAAGGATCGTCATTTGCTATTGGTGCTGTTATTTCTAAGGTGAAATTCGCAGATGGTGTTAAAGCAGTCCACGAATCAATCACCAAATAATAGGTGCCAGGTGTCAAAGTTACTGGACCTGAATTTCCATCTGCATTGCTAGCTGTTATTATTCCTCCTACACAATTCCCATTTGTAGGTGCACAACCTGAATGAATGGACAGTGATTTCCAGGTGTTGCCTGTGCTAGCAAATGCAAAGGTGTAATCACCTCCACTTGTTATATTAATCGAATACACGCCATCTGTAGCATCTCCATAAAATCCAGATCCTGGAGTACAACTTATACCAACGCCGTAGTTATCTCCTAAACCTGCTGTGGTTTGTAATCCTGTAGAAATGGTTCCACCAGGAACTAAAGCTAATGGAGTTGCAGAGCCGCAATCTGCTCCTGGAGCTTGAGCAGTAACTAATTTAGGTGTAATTGCAATTATAAATACAAGAAGTAGTTTTCTAATCATAATCTAAAATATTTAAAACATAATCCTTTGCATTTTTATTTGCATTTTAGGGAGGTATAAAGTTTTAGTAGATACTGGGAATGTAATCTCAACAATTTAATCAAAAATATATTATTTTAACAAAAATTTATGGATTTATTTCATTTTTTGTTAAAGTGTTCCTTTTTTTGGTTAAAAGTCTAGTTATCAATAAAGAAAAAGACCTTAATTTATAAATTAAGGTCTTTAGTGTAAGTTAGAAAATTGTTAGACTATTTAGTCTTTCAAGATTACTTTTTGAGTTTTAGTTTGACCACTTGTAAGTGTAACTTCAACAATATATGCTCCGTTAGATAAATTGTGGTTGTTTATAATAAACTCTGTTTTATCAACAGCATTTTTACTAATTAGTGCTCTACCTAAAAGGTCGTAAATAACGATACTTTCAATAGGAGTTCTTTCAGAATTAACTTTAATATAATCACCTTTTGGCGCTATAATGTTCACATTAGTAAATTCTACATCGTCTATACTTAATGCTTCATTTGTATATCTTAGAATGAACCTTTCTTCATAATCTGTGGCTTCAGTTTCTGTAAAAGTGTACGGAGTAGCTCTCAAGTTGTGAATTGTTCCTGTTTGCGTGTCTTCTAAATAAATATTCTGATTATCATCTAAAAATAAACCATCAACTTTACTTATGGCAATAGTATATTCACCAGCTTGAGGTATAACAGTTCCTAGAGGGACTTGGTCATATTCATCAAACGGTAGTGAACGACCTTGAATTACCATTCGTTCGTCGTTAATTTTTGAATATATATTTAAGCTATTAACTTCTCTTGAAAACGCATCATATAATCTGTCTTTTTGTTGAGTTGCGCCTTCAATATAACCAACCATAGTATTTGATGCTGAACCATTTTGGTCAGCTATATTTAACCAAATACGGTGTCTTTCTAAGTTGTTAGTGCTAGTGACATTTTCATCATTCTCTGCATTTCTATAAAATGCTGTATTGCTGTAAGTTCTACTACGCATACTGTTATTAAACGTAACATTGCCAGTTTCATTATCATTAAGAGCTAATACAAAAAAGCCTTGACCTGAAGCAATTTCGCCTCCAAATGTTTCATTAGGATAACTACTACCAGATATGTTGTAAGTGATATAGTCAGAATCACTATAAGTAAACGTATAGTCATCATAAAATGAATCTCCATTACCAGTACCAATTGCAGTACCATGCGTCCATATGTGAACTGATCCTTCTATAATATTATTACTTGGAAGCATTAAAAATGTATCAGCATCTATAGCTGAAGGGTATGGATTACCAATGAGATTCCAATTGTCGTCTAATGGAGTTACAGCTAAGTTGTCTGCACCATAAGGATTGTATAATAAGCCACCTCCAGAATAATTTCCACTACTTATACCTTGTGTAATGACACCATTATTTGCTACACCATCAAACGATGCAGTTGCTGTTGAAACTCCAGCCGTGTGACCATTAGGTCCTCTAACAGCGTAACCTTTACCGAGGCTCATGTTTCCTGAAGTTGTTAAATCCCAATCTCCTACAATTATCGGTACATTTCCAGGCATGCTTAAATAACCTGTTGCAGTTGTTGGAGTCCATTGATAAATTCTATTAGTTGGTGTGTTAGCACCATACACATCAGAGACATCAAAGTTTTGTACTGGGCTAGACCAATAAACATAATCTAAGAGTCTTATGTCTGCGTTTCTATTGAGTGTTATGTCTCCACTGTTTGGAGCAGGAGGTGTGTCATTTACTTGAATTAAATTAGCATCATCTTGAACTATTAGAGAGCCCGTTCCTTGTATGTCTATATTGTCTTGTATCGTTAATGATGAGCCAAAATTATTTGCATTTGCATTGGCAGCTAAAGTCAGGGTAGCTCCAGTTCTGATGGTTAGGTTTAAACCATCGCCATCGATTTCATCTCCAATGACAGGATCATTTGGAGTTCCAGATGGAATGTACAAACATTGTGAATCTGTAGGAACAGAATTTCCATGCCAGTTTGATGCAGTATTCCAGTCGCTTGATGTTGCACCAGACCAATGTTTTCCAATAACATAATCTACACGTGTTCTTGACGCAGGCGCAGTAGGACAGGCGTACCAGTATGAGTAAATACCAGGCACACTAGTGTCTGTTAATCCAGAGCCAGGATAGTTTACTGGGTTAAAACCTGGTCCGGTTTCTATAGGTGTTCCTCCGACAGCCACAGTATACCATTCAATTGGTAATATTGTTTCCCAATTAACGTCTGGTCCAGTAGTAACAGTCCATGTGTATGGGCTATTACCAGTACCTCCACCACCAAATTCTGTTGTGACAAGAGTGTAAGGTGTTCCCATTGTTAAGTTTACAGTTAATCTAGAATTAAGACCAAAAGCAGAAGAATCATCATCACCAATCACAAAAGTTCCAGTTGCACATGAGCCAATGGTGTATAGTCCATCATTTACTATGATGTACCCCATCCCATCAAATCCAGCTGCAGCTGTCATGTCAAATACATAAAGACCTGTTGTAGGGACTGTGAAATTTATCGCTTCATATCGTCTAGCAGCACCAGTATTAGTATTACAAACTGTCGAATTTGCACTAGAAAATTGTCTATCTGCAGTTGGTTGCCCATCAAGGTTTCCAAAAACCGTATCAGATGTATTTGTTCCAGGAGGGCAAACAAAATCTGAAGTTAAAGATTGACTTCTTTGGTTAGCACAATCATCAAAAACACCAGTGTCACCTGGTGGTATAGGTGTAGTTACGCAAATACCAAAAGTACCATTATTATTATTTCCCCATTCCCAAAGCCTAATATAAACTATTTCTCCAGGAGTTCTGCCAGTAACTGTTATTGTTGACATAGCTCCAGTTCCAAAATCATCATCGCAATCTATTTGCGTTAAAGAACCACAAGTTCCTGAATAGACTGCCATACCACTATCTGTCATTACACCAGCTTCAGTGGTAATTGTGAATTCACCAGTAAAATTTACTTCGTAAGAAAACCAAACATCACCACCTTGGTAATTAGCACAACTTGGTGCAGGAGCTCCAGCAGATGCAGTTGCTATATCGTTTGTGTATGTATTAATTGAACAATCTACGTCTGAAAATAATTCAATAGCATTAATACATTCGTCATTAGAAAGAGGAGCTGTTATGAGTAATTCATAGGCTGGATTTAATACACCACTACCTGGTGTAGGTGGATATTGAGCTGCTGGTGGCCAAGAATCTATAACTATGTAATACGTATTTCCGGCAGTCAACGTTAATGTAAGTGTTGTTGGAAGATCTCTATTTCCAGCAGTACCTGCACTTCCTAAGCAATTACCCAAAGTGATTGGGCATGCTGAATGCACAGCTAACGATTTCCATGTTGTACCATTATTAGCAAAATCAAAAGTGTAATCTCCTGTTACGTCAACTGTTATTGAATATACACCATCGCGACCACCACCATAAAAAGTGGTTCCTGCCGTACAATTTGTGCCAGTGTAGGTGTTAAAGTATGCTGGAGGGTTAGTAATTTCATGAAATCCAGTAGACAATGTTGTACCATACTGAAGTGTTATGGGTGTTGCAGTAGCGCAATCATTACCAGAGGCTTGTGATAAGGCGGTTTGAGACACAAATGTTAATACAACGAAGAAAAGTAACTTTCTAATCATAATTTTTAAATTTAAGGCACAACAAAAAGACTTATTTTTGCAGTCAATTTATGTAGGATTTACTAAGATCAGGAAGAGCAATAATTATGTAGGCTTCCAAATTTACTCAAAAATATATAATTTTAGTTAAAATTTAAAGATTTATTAACTTATTTGATAAAGTGTTTTGTTTTATGGATAAAAACCTAATTTCAATTGATAATCACGTTTTTATAAAGCCAGAATATCTAAATCATCAGTATGTTTCGGGTAATAAATTGAGAAAATTGAAATACAATTTACTTGAAGCTAAAAAGGGTAATAAAAAGACATTATTAACTTTTGGTGGCGCGTATTCAAATCACATCTCTGCCATAGCATATGCAGGACAAGAAAATGGTTTTAAAACTATTGGAGTAATTAGAGGTGAAGAGTTGAATGATTTCAATGCTTTAAATGCGACACTTTCCTTTTCGAAATCTTGTGGAATGGAATTTAAATTTGTTTCAAGAGAACAGTATAGAAACAAGTCAACTCCTGATTTTATAAAGAAACTAGAGAAAGAGTTTGGTGATTTTTTTCTCATTCCTGAAGGTGGGACCAATGAATTTGCAGTTAGAGGATGTGAAGAGATTTTGGATGATGTAAATGAAACCTTTGATTATATATGTTGTCCAGTAGGTACAGGTGGGACAATATCTGGTTTAATTAATTCTAGTTCTGATGATCAGAAAATTATTGGTTTTCCTGCGTTAAAAGGTGATTTTTTAAGCAAAGAAATCACTAAATTTGTTACCAAGACTAATTGGGAGCTTAATACCGATTATCACTTTGGTGGTTATGCAAAAATCAATGAAGATTTAATTCAATTTATTAATACATTTAAAGAGACGTATAATGTGCCCTTGGATCCAATTTATACTGGAAAAATGATGTATGGAATTTATGATTTAATGTCCAAAGGTTATTTTGATAAAAACTCAAAAATTTTAGCTATACATACAGGTGGTTTACAAGGAATTGAAGGCATGAATGTAAAATTGCAACAACAAAATAAGCCCTTAATCGTTTAATAATTTATGAAAAAAGTTAGTGTTATTTTTTTAGTCTCTTTTTTGGTTTGTAGCTGTAGTTCTAAACGAAAAATTGTTACAAAAAAGAAGGATAGTAAACCTAAAATTGAGCAGGTTTCAAATAAAACGGAACCAAAGAAGGATATTATTTCAAAATCGCCTTCAAAAACAACAACTTATGCCAATTCTACTGAAGCTTATATCGCAAATTACAGTGCGATTGCTAAAGAAGAAATGCGAAAGTATAAAATTCCTGCTAGTATAACTTTAGCACAGGGAATTTTGGAATCTGGCTCTGGTAAAGGGCGTTTAGCAGTTAAAGCTAATAATCATTTCGGAATTAAATGTCATGGTTGGAAAGGTCAGAAAATTTATCATGATGATGATGCATCGCAAGAGTGTTTCAGAAAATATAAACATGCAAGATCTTCTTTTGAGGATCATTCTACTTTCTTAACGACTCGTGGACGTTATTCGAAATTATTTCAACTTAGAGAAGATGACTATAAAGGTTGGGCTAAAGGTTTAAGAGCTGCGGGTTATGCTACAGATAGGAAATACCCTCAGAAATTAATTAGTCTAATTGAACGCTATCAACTTTACACGTTTGATGATGAAGTTCTAGGTAGAAGTAGTACAGAAAGAAATAACGAAATAAGTAGTGAAGTTAATCATAAAGTTGTTAAAGGTGATACTTTATATTCGCTTTCAAAAACCTATAATACGACTGTTGAAAAACTCAAATCATTAAATAATCTAACAAATAACGAATTGTCAATCGGTCAGATTCTGATTGTAAAATAAAAACTTATGTTGTACAAAAGAAGTAGTGCGCTTTTTAGAGACGCAGAGAAAGTTATCCCTGGAGGAGTGAATTCGCCGGTTAGAGCTTTTAAGGCAGTAGGAGGTACTCCTATTTTTGCAAAATCTGCAAAAGGAGCTTACGTTTATGATGAAGATGATAATCGATATATAGATTATATAAATTCTTGGGGACCAATGCTGTTAGGTCATGCATTCGAGCCTGTTGTTAACGCTGTTGTTGAAAAAACTAAGCAAGGTACTTCGTTTGGGATGCCTACTGAAATTGAGACTAAAATTGCTGAATTGGCTGTATCGATGGTTCCAAATATTGACAAAATTCGATTTGTGAATTCAGGTACTGAAGCTTGTATGAGTGCAGTTCGTTTAGCAAGAGGGTATACTGGAAAAGATAAAATAATAAAATTTACTGGTTGTTATCATGGTCATAGTGATGCATTTTTAATTCAAGCTGGTAGTGGTGCTGTTACATTTGGAAGCCCGAATAGTCCAGGAGTGACTCAAGGAACTGCTAAAGACACCTTGTTGGCTAGATATAATGATATCGAAAATGTAAAAGCACTTATTGATGCTAATCAGAACGAAATAGCATGCATAATTCTTGAACCAGTAGCTGGAAATATGGGGTGTATTCCACCTAAGAATGGTTTTTTACAAGAACTAAGAACGCTTTGTGATGCACACAATATTTTACTGGTTTTTGATGAAGTAATGACAGGTTTTAGATTAGCTAAAGGAGGTTGTCAAGAACTTTTTGGTGTTGATGCAGATATTGTTTGCTTCGGAAAAGTTATAGGTGGTGGATTACCTGTTGGTGCTTTTGCAGCTCGAAATGAAATAATGCATCATTTAGCTCCTTTGGGAAGTGTTTATCAGGCTGGAACATTAAGTGGTAATCCGTTAGCAATGGCTGCAGGATTAGCGATGCTTACTTCTATAGATAATGATCCCGAATTGTTTCAACGTTTGGAAGATAAAACTGCTTATTTGCATAAAGGGTGCTCAAAAGTTTTGAGTGCAATAGGTGTTACACATACAATTAATAGAGTTGGTTCAATGATTTCTATACATTTTTCAGAAGATGAAGTTGTTGATTTCGACAGTTCAGCTAAAGGAAATAACGATGCCTTTAAAAATTTCTTTCATGGCATGCTAAACGAAGGTGTTTATATAGCGCCAAGTGCATTTGAAACTTGGTTTATCACAGATGCTTTGAGTTATGAAGATCTTGATGAAACGATTACTGCTGTTGGAAAAGTAGCGAAACAATTATAATGAAAAAGCCTGCTTAAATTTAAGCAGGCTTTTTTATAATAAGGTTCTTAGAATATTATTAATTGGCTCTATATGTAGCCATGTATTTTTCAAACTGCTCGTCATTAAGGATTTCCTTTAATCTGTTGTCTAAAGCGATATTAATAATTTTTAATTCTTCTCGATTAGCTTCTAAATCTTTGCTTAAGCCTTGGAAAGATGTTTCATATACTTTATATGCTTGGTAAACATCTTCTAATTGGTCTTTATGAATCTTTACAGTTTGTCCTACCGCTTTTGCTTTTTCTGAAGCTGCAGCGTTTATTTCTTTTATGTTTTGAGCATCTATTCCTTGAGTGCTAAATAAAAGTGTAAGGGCAAAAAAGCAGAGTGTAAATATTTTTTTCATCATCATGAATTTTATATAAAAATTTAAGTCACTAAATTAATGATTTTTAATTTAAAATGACAAATAAAAAAGCATTGATAAAAAAACCAATGCTTTTTGAAAACTAAATCAATCAATCAATATTATTGTTTTTCTAAAGATTTATTTCTGTGTTGTCTTTTTTTGTTTCTTTTTTCCTCTCTGATTAAGAGTCGTTTCCCATTTTTTATATTGTTCATCATTTAAGATGCTTTTCATTTGTTTTTTTAGTTCAATTTTACGGTCCAATCGCTCATTAGCCTTAGTGAAACGTTCTTCTTTTGAGGGTCTTTCGTCTTTCTTTTTTTCTTCAAATTTTGCTTTTTGTTGTTTTCTGTGATTTGCTTCTTCCAGTATTAAAGATTTTATTTTTAACTGTTGTGATTCAGTTAAGTCAAGCTCTAAAGTCATCTTTTTGGTTTTTAAAGTTGCAATCTCTTCAGCTGATAAATCTTTTAAAAAATCTTTTTTGTTTTTTTTATCTTGAGCAGTTACTGATAGAGTTAAAAAAGCAATGGCAATCATCATTAATTTTTTCATAATTTGTATGTATTTGTTTTTAATTGATATTGGTAAGACTAAGACTTTGTTGTAAGGTTTAATCAGTAATGGTTTTTAACGTCTATTTAACTTTTTGAGCAATTTTAACGAGCTCTAAAGTTGTTGTATAAAGTGGCTTATTTTCCATTTTACTCTTAAGCCATCCAAAAAAGCTCAATACAAAAATATCTTCTTGCTCAGCTTCAACCCAATTGAACGAAGTTTCAACTTTGGTTTTAAAGGCCTCAGAAGTTACTAACTCTGGATGCTTGTAGTATTCAATCACAAATTGTAAATATTTAATAACTCGCTCTTGACCAATTTGTTTTAAATAGTTGGAATGGTTGCGCTTAAAACTTAGTATTCTGGATTCAACTAGATCAATATTGCTTAATTCAATATGTAAAATTATTTCTATTAAGCTTTTTTTGAGAACCCATTCTTTACCAGCTTTTTCAGTATAATACTTGTCTGTATGATAGAATTTAGAAACAATTTGTATGGCGTCTTTGAATCTAGAACTTTGAATGTAAACCATAATTAGACTTAGTTGTATGTCTAAAACGGATTCAATGTCTGGGTGATTAGATTGTTTGTGTTCTTCGAGGTATTTAATAGCTTGGTCTTTTCGATTTGAGTAGTTGAGATTTAGTGCTTTAAGTAAAATGTATTTTCTTTCGAAAGTTTTGAAATGCTTTTTTCGTTGACTTTCCATTAACGTCTTCATTAGTTTTAGGTGATTCAATGAAGCCTCAAATTTTTTGTTTCTGAATAAAGTGTTTGCAATCATGTATACAATTTGAATATGATAATACAGTTGCTTGTCTTTCAGTTTATGGCTTTTAATCTTAGAATAAGTTTTCAAAAGAAAAGGTTCAATATTCAAATAATCATTCGTAACAAAAGCAGAAATACTCACGATAGTCATTAATTGATATAATGACTTAAATGACATGGAATCATTAATGCTAATATTGTGTTCTTTTAATGATTTATCAAGTATGGTTTGAAAATCTAAAACTTCACCTTTGTAATTTATATCTGCTAAGGTTTTTCTGATTTTGGCATAAACCATATTTAGTTCTTCTTCTAAATGATGATTTTTTTGATTGATTTTAAACGCTTTAATTAACAACTCAATATCAACCGAAGGATTTAAATAAGCGTATTGTATTTTGGTGTGGTATATTTCGTTCAGAATTGGAAATAATGAATGCTCTTGAGCTAAAATTTCAGCTTTCTCTAAAATGGCATAAGCAACTTTAGTTTGCTTCTTAATTAAGAATGTTCTAGAGGCAAGAATGTACTTAATGATTTGCATGTCAACAGAGTTTTCTTCCTCAAGATTAGTGTTTGCAATAAAGTCTATAAGTGATTGGTGTAAGCGTTTCCTTAGTGCATGATATGCAACTTTGTTGTCATTTTTATAAATGGTCTGACAAAGTGCTTTTGAGTTTAATTCGTTTTTGACTAATAGTTTGAAAAGTTGGATGTTTTTGGTGTCGTTTCGCTTATTCTTCTTTTCTAGAAATTTGATAAATCGCTGCTGCTCATCGGAAGAAAACGTTGCAATAATTGTATTAAGGTTTGTCATTTAGTCGTCAGTATATTTTTTTATATGGTAATAAAAATAATCTTTATTTATTTAAATAATAATATTTTATCGTCAGTATTTTGAATAATCAGTGTTTTTTAAATCAAGTTATCATTGCACATTTGTTTCATAATCAACAAAACAAAGTATTATGAAAACAGTTTTTAAAACAACACTTTTAATTACGCTTTTTGGTTTATTAGTGATCTTTTCAAAGTCAATTCAAATTGCATGTATTGAACAGTATGAAAGTCTTATTTCGTTCCTGTCAAAACGAACTAATAGTCAAGTACATATCTTAACATTTTAAGATGAAACTTAAGCAAGTAAATTCAGCATTTATTATCACAACTGGTGTTTCTGTTGTTGTGTTTGTCTATTTGGTTTTTTTAGGATATGACGAGATCAAGACCTTGAAGGATGTGGTTAAAATTGTTGCATCAATAGTATTTCCAATACCAATGTTATTTTTTATTCGCTTTCTATTAATAGAACATTTTTTGCCTCAAAATACAGATGAGTACAAATTAAAAAATCAAAAACCAGCGATTTTACTACTCATTTCAACTCTAGTTGTTAGCATTAGTTGTATGCAATTAGTTGAATATGTTACGCAACAGAAACTGGAAGACCATCTAATTTTTGCTCACCTAATTAATTCAACTACAATTAGTAGTTATGTGTTGAATTATATTTTATATAACAATTTAAAAGTCAACGGAATTTTAAGTGGTGTCTTGCTGTCATTAGCAATTCATGTTTTTTTTCTAGCGGCTTAATAATAAAAGTACAATCATCAAAAATTTAAATTATGAATCCAATTATTAACAGTCCAAAACCCAAATCGAATACTAATAAAAGAGAATTACTCTTTACATTTCAGTCTATAATAGTAACTGGTTTATTGGCCTTTACTGCCATCGCATTTTTCTTTTATTATGACTTATCTATAGTAAAAGGCATAAAAATTATTTTTGCTCCCTTTCTATCTGTAGTGCCTTTACTGTTTATTCTATCCATCTTAAGAGATTTAAGAAATGGTTTTAAAGAAGGTAATTATACCAAAAATGAAATCATAAAATTTTGTCTTATAACAGCTGGAATTACAGTAGCATTTACTGGAATCACTTTTTTACTATCTAAAATTCAAGCGCTTGAAATATTACTTGCAGCGATTATGGCTATTTTAAGTACTGTATTCTTTTTGAGAAGCAAGATTAAAGATATTTTAGGAATGAGTATCATCACAGGAATTGCTGAAGGAATTATAGTCTATATGATTTTTTTGTTTTGATGATGGTTAGCTATTGCTAACAATAAACCTCGTGGTAAATTACTGCGAGGTTTTAAAAGAGATACTTATGAAATCAACACTCACAAAATATTTAGTAGAATTCTCAAGCCTTAAATTGACCAGACCTATCTCTGATAAAGTACGATGGCTAGAAATAATTGGGGTAGTCTTAACTGCTCTGGGTAAATTTATAGTTATGGATTTTTTAAATTGGAGATTACCCTTCGTTATAGTTGCTATTTTGAGTTGGTCAATTTATGTTTGTTATCGTTATAAGAAGGATCAGCTTGTTTTAAAAGATTGGGGATTTCGTTTAGATAACTTTAAGGCTGTTTTTAAAATGATGATGCCTTTTACTGCTCTATCTGTGTTTTCATTTTTTATCATTGGATATGTTCAAGGAACAATTAATTTATCATGGCATATCTTGCCATTACTAATAACGTATCCAATTTGGGGAACGATACAACAATTTCTTACCATAGGACTCATTGCTGGTAATTTGAATACGTTAAGACATGTGAAGTTGAGCAAGATCTCAGTAATATTAATAACAGCAGTATTGTTTTCGTTGGTGCACTATCCTATAAACTGGTTAATGATAGGTACATTTGTTTTAGGCTTAGTTTATGGATATATTTATTTAAAATCAAAAAACTTATACGTTCTAGGTTTGTTACATGGATGGTTAGGAGCACTGTTTTATTATACAGTAGTTAATCAAGATCCGTTTGCAGATGTGTTTTTAAAATGGTTTAATTAAAAACCTTAAAAAAAAATAAAAAAAAATAACTGTACGCTCTTCTAAAATCTTTTTATTTAATTAAATTTGGAAAACTAATAACTTATAAAATTTTATGAAAAAAATAATAGCCTTGCTGTCCATATTAGTGATAGTTACTTCATGTAAAGAAGATAAAAAAGAGGAAGTCGTTACACCTGAAAAAAAGATGACATCAATGGAGAAGAACCTTAGTAAATATGTAAGTTTCAAGCTTACTGCAGACCTTGGTAGTTTGACAGAAAAAGAACGTCAAATGGTTCCGTTGCTTATTGAAGCTGCCGATAAAATGAATGATTTGTTTTGGTTTGAATCTTATGGCGATAAGAGCACTTTATTAAATTCTATTGATGATGAAGATACCAAAAAATATGTGGAAATTAATTATGGTCCATGGGATCGTCTTGATGGCAATTCTTCTTTTGTTTCTGGAATAGATGGTAAACCTTTAGGAGCAAATTTTTATCCTAAAGACATGACTAAGGAAGAGTTTGAGGCTTCTGATATTAAAAATAAATCAAGTTTGTATACGTTTATTCGTCGTGATGATGACGGAAAATTAATGTCAATTCCTTACCATAAACAATTTGAAAAGGAAGTGAAAAAAGTATCAAATTTACTTAAGCAATGTGCTGAACTTGCTGAAGATGATAAAGATTTACAGAAGTATCTTAAGCTCAGGTCTGAAGCGTTACTAAATGACAACTACCAACTTAGCGATTTAGCTTGGATGGACATGAAAAATAATAGACTAGATATTGTTATTGGACCAATTGAAACCTATGAAGATCAACTATTTGGAAACAAAGCTGCTCACGAAGCTTACGTTCTCATTAAAGATATGGAGTGGAGTAAAAGGTTAGCTAAATTTAGTGCTTACTTACCTGAGCTTCAAGAAGGTTTGCCAGTTGATGAAAAATACAAACAAGAAAAACCTGGTACAGACAGTGATTTAAATGCATATGATGTTGTGTATTATGCTGGAGATTGTAATTCTGGCAGTAAAACCATTGCTATCAATCTTCCTAATGATGAAGAAGTACAGTTGCAAAAAGGAACACGTCGTTTGCAGCTTAAAAATGCGATGCGTGCTAAATTTGATAAAATTTTAATGCCAATTTCTGATGTGTTAATTGACGAAAGTCAACGTAAACATATTACATTCGATGCGTTTTTTGCCAATACTATGTTTCATGAAGTTGCTCATGGTTTAGGTATAAAGAATACGATTAATGGTAAAGGAACAGTAAGAACGTCATTAAAAGAACATGCTAGTGCTTTAGAAGAAGGTAAGGCAGATATTTTGGGATTATATATGATTCAACAATTAAATGCTAAAGGTGAATTAAAAGAAGATTTAAAAGATAATATGGTGACATTTATGGCAGGTATTTTCCGTTCTGTGAGATTTGGAGCGTCTTCTGCTCATGGAAAAGCTAATATGATTCGTTTTAATTTCTTTAAAGAACAAGGTGCTTTTTCTAGAAATGAAGATGGAACCTATAAAGTAGATTTCGATAAAATGATAACTGCTATGGAAAAATTATCAAACAAAATCTTGACATTACAAGGTAATGGTGATTATGAAGGCGTCTCAAACTTAGTAGCTGAAAGTGGAATCATTTCTCCTGAGCTTCAAGCTGATTTAGATCGTTTGAGTGATGCTAATATTCCTGTTGATGTTGTTTTTGAACAAGGTACAAGTGCATTAGGATTGTAAATATTCTACTACCTAAAAACCCTTTCAATTCTTAATGAGTTGAAAGGGTTTTTTTTATGAGTTAATTTAAAATTACGACAGAATTCTATTCACTAATTTCTGTTTCGCAGCTTTATTATCACCACACAACCATTGAATGACATTGTCTTCCCAAATGGCATCACGTTGTATGTCATCAATAATATTTCTGTCGACTGCTAGATCTAATATTTTTCCTGGATAAGAACTTTGTTGCTCACTCTCCATTTCTCCTAAAGGATAAGGGTCATCTAAACCCATAAGAACTTGTTTAGACCCTTGATTTTTAATCAATAACTCCAGTCCACCAGTATCATGCACTAACGTGTCAAAAAATATATTTTTATGTCCAACAGCTTTTCTTGGATGCGTTTTGTCTTCAAATAAATCTGGACGACCATCAAAACCTTGAATACGTCTCCCTAAATTTATCTGAGCTAATTGTCCACCGTGAGCGAAGCAAATTCGCATATTCTTATATTTTTCATAGTACCCATTTAAGGTTAAAAAATGATACGCATCAGCGCATTGTGCTAACATCCAAATTAAATGAAAACGCCAAGATGTGTTCTCTAATTTTATGAATTTTTCACCATCATAAGGGTGTACTTCAACTGCTAAATTGTATTTGTCTGCCAGTTCAAAAATAGGTTCATTTTCTTCATCAAAAATACAACGCCAAGTCCCAATAGTGTCCATGTAATGCGTAGGTAAGCATAGTAGTTGCATGCCTAATTCTTCAACACAACGTTCAATTTCCCAGCATGCACCTCTAACAAAACCAGGATGTACTACAAAGCCTGTAGTGAATTTGCTTGGATTTTCTTTTTGTACTCTTGCATTAAAATCATTTTGAAATCGCAAGGCTTGCTTCATTTCTTCAAGTCTTAAACCATTTCCGTATAACTGAGATAAATTTAAAACAACAGCGTGATCAATTTTAAAATGCTCCATCCAAGCGAGCTTTTCATTCAAGAAGAAACTAGAATCAGTAATAGGACGATTCCAGTCTTTTTGAAGCATAAATTTTCGATCTTTGTCTACCCA
>NZ_JBGCCX010000021.1:0-17167 GCF_045105015.1 Psychroserpens sp. | reverse complement strand
TGAAACGAAGTAAGATATATTGACATTGTTATGGTTGATTAGCGAGCACTCTCCCAAAGAATTCTTAATTTTGCACGCTTTTAGAATGAAATTTGAAATTCTGATTCATGAGCAATGCTAACATACAGCATTACCTCGAATACAGAACCGTCTTAATCTTTGAATAAAAATATGAGAACTAAATTATCACAGTTTAATTTTGAATTGCCTGAAGAACTAATTGCTAAGTATCCTGCGAAGGAAAGAGATGAGTCTAGGCTTATGGTTGTTCATAGAGATACTGGTAAAATTGAACATAAAACTTTCAAGGATATCATCGACTACTACGATGCAGAAGATACTTTCATCTTTAACAACACCAAGGTTTTTCCTGCAAGAATGTATGGAAACAAAGAAAAAACAGGAGCAAGAATAGAGGTTTTTTTATTGAGAGAATTAAATGCTGAAAATAGATTATGGGATGTTTTAGTAGATCCTGCAAGAAAAATAAGAATTGGTAATAAATTGTTTTTTGGTGAAGATGATAGTTTAGTAGCTGAAGTTATAGACAATACCACTTCTAGAGGAAGAACCCTACGTTTTTTGTTTGATGGAAGTTACGAAGCGTTTAGAGAAAAATTAATTGAATTAGGAGAAACACCTTTACCAAAGGCTCTTAATAGAGAAGTAGAACCTATAGATAAGGAGCGTTATCAAACTATTTTTGCAAAGAATGAAGGGGCTGTGGCTGCACCAACTGCAGGTTTACATTTTTCAAAACACCTACTAAAACGTTTAGAGATTAAAGGAGTGCATTTACCAGAGGTTACACTTCATGTTGGCTTAGGAACATTTAATCCTGTAGAAGTTGAAGATTTATCTAAGCACAAAATGGATAGCGAAGAAATAGAAATTTTAGAAGGCGCTGCTGATGTGATTAACAGAGGGATTTCAGAAAAAAGACGTGTGTGCGCTGTAGGTACAACGGCTATGAGAACTATCGAGAGTTCTGTGTCTTCGAGTGGTACACTAAATGATTATGCTGGATGGACAAATAAGTTCATTTTTCCACCTTACGATTTCAGTATTGCAAATAGTATGATTACCAATTTCCATACACCAAAATCAACTTTATTGATGATGGTTTCTGCGTTTGCTGGACACGATTTCATGAAAGAAGCATACGAAATAGCCGTTAAAGAAAAGTATCGTTTTTACACTTATGGTGATGCGATGTTAATTATTTAAATAGCTGTATTGATTATAAATTAAGCCTTATTTTTTAATAAGGCTTTTTTTGTTTAGGGCATTCCATCACTTCACTTACGTTTCGTGATGTCGTGCTTTTCGTTATATCTTTTACTTAAAAAAGTAAAAGGATGCCACTTCAATCACTAATGCAATAACTTTAGTTTTATAAGTAATCAGCATATATTATCAAAAATCCTTTCGTTACTTTTGCAACAGATATGGAGACTAAGAAGAAAGACATAAGAGCATTAACCAAAGAACAATTGCGTGATTTTTTTGTAACTCAAGGTGATAAAGCGTTTAGAGGGAATCAAGTTTATGAATGGCTATGGAGTAAAGGTGCTCATAGTTTTGAAGACATGACAAACATTTCTTTAGAAACGAGAGAGATGCTTGAAACTAATTTTATTATAAATCATATTGAGGTTGATCAAATGCAACGTAGTTCTGATGGTACCATAAAAAATGCCGTTCGATTACATGATGGTTTAATCGTTGAATCTGTCTTAATTCCAGCTAAAAATAGAACGACTGCTTGTGTATCTAGTCAAGTTGGTTGTAGTTTAGATTGTAGATTTTGCGCTACTGCAAGATTAAAGCGTATGCGAAATCTTAATCCAGATGAAATATACGATCAGGTTGTTGCTATTGATAGAGAAAGTAAATTGTATCACAATAGACCCTTAAGTAATATAGTTTTTATGGGAATGGGTGAGCCACTTATGAATTATAAAAATGTATTAAAAGCCATTGAAAAAATAACGTCTCCTGAAGGTCTAGGAATGTCTCCAAAACGAATAGTTGTGTCTACATCTGGAGTGCCTAAGATGATTAAAAAAATGGCAGATGAGGACGTTAAGTTTAAGCTAGCTGTGTCTTTACATTCTGCAATTGATGATATTCGTACATCTATAATGCCATTTAATGCGACATTCCCTTTAAAAGACCTTAGGGAAGCTTTAGAGTATTGGTATGCTAAAACTAAAAATAGAATCACTTATGAGTATGTCGTTTGGGATGGTATTAATGATACTAGAAAAGATGTAGAAGCATTAATTGAATTCTGCAAGTTTGCTCCAAGTAAAGTTAATCTTATTGAATACAACCCTATTGATGATGGTGAGTTTCAACAAGCAAATTCAAAAGCAATAGATATGTATGTGTCTATGTTAGAAGCCAAACGAATAACAGTAACAGTTAGACGCTCAAGAGGTAAGGATATAGATGCTGCTTGCGGACAATTAGCAAACAAATCATAAAAAAAAAGAGCTACATTAATGTAGCTCTTTTTAAATGTATAAAAACAATACTTATTGTTTTAAGATTTTAATGGTTTTACTACTACCATTAATATTTACAGTAGCTAAATATACACCATCTGTTAAGCTAGACATGTCAATTGCTTCATTTTGAGCAGATAACTTTCTAGAGATAACTTTTTGTCCAAGAATACTAAACATTTCAATTGAATCGAAAGGTAAATTAGAAGATTCTATTGTTAATAGGTCTGTATTTTTGTTATATGTATAGTTAAAGTTATTTGATTGAAATTCATCAACACTTAAGGTTGATATTAAACTTGAATTAAACATAAGTAAAAATCCACCACCTCTAGGACCAAATGAACGGTATCCAATATAGTAATCACCAGAAGTTGCAGGTGTAAACATATCCATCTCTTGGTAAGCCATTGTTTCTAGAGTTGCAAAATCTCCTTGTGTAGTGAATCCTGCATTAGAAAATAATGTAGCAACTACATTAGCAGTAGCTGATGGTCCATCTAGAATAAATGCTTCAAGACTAGCATTTGCAGTACCTTGAAGAACGTTATAAGCAGTAGATAATTGGTATGGTTCTCCACCATTTAAAGCCAAAGCAGGACTAAATAACCAGTCGTCTTTATTTCCACCATTTGTAACATCTGCTGGATCACCACTTGCGTTAGTTGCAAAAGTTTCATTAGTGCCGTCGCCATCTAAATCTAAATCCTGTTGAGAAATCCAAGCTAGTGTATCTCCATCAACATCTTCTAATGTAAAACATGAATCAAATGCAGTTGGATTATCAAAATTTTCATTGTAAGGTACTCCGTATGTTGAGCAATCGAAATTCGTTAAGAAGCCAATAGGACCAACTTGTTCACTATCACCAAGTCCACCAGTACAATTTGCAGTGATGTAAAAATCATATGCAGTGTTAGGCATAAGACCATCAAAGTTATAGCTTAAGTCACCAATACCATTTACAACTGTACCAGATCCTAAAGTAAATCCAGCAGGACCCCATTCTATATCAAATAGAGTTCCAGGACCATTACCATCTAACCATGCAATTTCAGCAGAAGTAGTAGTTATGCCTAATAATAATCCAATTGAGAAATCAGAAGGAGCTAAACACGCTGGTGTTGCAGATACTTCTACATTATCAACAAGTAATACAAATTGATCAGTTGAGTTGTTTCTAAATGCAACATAAATATTTTGTCCAGTGTAAGCTGATAAATCAAGTTGTAGTGATTCCCAATCAACCATTGCGTTAGGTACTGTAAGTAGTACATCTGTAAAATCAGCTGGGTTATTACCAGTGGTAGATACTCTTACTTCGTATCCGTCAGCATATGTAGCATCTTGAGCTTTTGCATCCCAGTATAACGTAGCATCAGCAGGTAAATTAATTTGTGGTGTAATTATCCAATCGTCAGATGTTCCAGCAGGTGTATACCAAGATGTACTTGCAACTGCAAATTCTCCAGCAGGTCCACCATAATTACCACCTCCAGTTGCAGATCCATCTAAGTCAACTTCAATCCATGCATCTGTAAATTCAGCTACATTGACGTTAGGTGTAAGTCCATCAACATTATTTAATGTCCATCCTGCGATTCCTGGACCAGAACCATCGAAGTCATCTTCAAAATAAATTTGACCAAACATTAGGCTTGAGGAAAAGACTAATGCAAATAATAAAGTAATTTTTTTCATAAGAATATAAATTTTGATTAATTAAAGTTCAATATACGAAAAATTAGAAATTGAATGGCTATATGTCAATATTTTAACTAATAATTACAAGTGATACAAAACAAGTCTAAGTTAATTAGTAATTTAGCATTTATATAATCTTACATTGAAAATAACAGAACAAATAAAACAACCTATAGCCTATGAAATGGAACTTTTTGAGCAAAAGTTCTTGCTATCTATGTCAAGTAAGGTTGCTCTATTAAATCGTATTACACATTACATTGTTAATCGCAAAGGCAAGCAAATGCGACCTATGTTTGTGTTTTTAGTTTCTAAAATGGTAGATAATGGTCAAGTAAGCGAGCGAACATATCGAGGCGCTTCTGTTATTGAGTTGATACATACTGCAACTTTAGTCCATGATGATGTTGTTGATGACAGTAATAGAAGGCGTGGTTTTTTCTCAATAAATGCGCTTTGGAAAAACAAAATTGCGGTCCTTATAGGTGATTATTTATTATCGAAAGGATTATTGTTATCTATCGATAATAACGATTTTGACCTGCTGAAAATTATTTCAGTTGCTGTTAGAGAAATGAGTGAAGGTGAACTACTTCAGATTGAAAAAGCAAGGCAGCTAGATATTACTGAAACAGTTTATTATGATATTATTCGCCAAAAAACAGCCACTTTAATTGCGGCTTGTTGTAGTCTTGGAGCTGCTTCAGTTAAACCTAATTCACAAGATGTTGATGCTATGCGAAAATTTGGAGAGCTCATTGGTATGGCATTTCAAATTAAAGATGATTTATTCGATTATGGTGAAGAGGCTATTGGTAAACCTACAGGAATTGATATAAAAGAGCAAAAAATGACCTTGCCTTTAATTCATGTATTAAATCATTGTTCAAAAAAAGAAAAATCATGGCTGATTAATTCCATTAAAAACCATAATAAAGACAAAAAGAGAGTAAAAGAAGTCATCGCATTCGTAAAAAATAATAACGGATTAGAATATGCTATTGATAAAATGAAAGAATTTCAATCTGAGGCATTAGAGATTTTAAATACCTATCCTGATTCTGAATACCGAAATGCACTAGAATTAATGGTGAACTATGTCATAGATAGAAAAAAATAAACTTAATATTTATACTATTCAAAGTTAATATCCAGACTTAAAATTGCTGAGTCATTGTAATCATATCCATAACATCTCCAAAATTGCTCATTGTCTAAGCCTGTATATTTCCAAGCAGTATCTCCAGATGGTGTAATTTCCCAAAAACCATAATCTCCTTCACAAATAAGCGTATTTCCATTCTGTAATCTATCAGCTCCACAAATTCTTCCATAAAAAAGGTCAGGATTGGTATAACTCCAAACCAATTGTGGTTCATTATTAATACCAGGAAGTAGGTTAAAGGTTGTTGGCATTTGTAGCTCATATACTGATGATTGACTGGTGTTACTGCCATTAACATAAACCAATACATTGCCATCACCTGGAACACCATCTTCTAATAAGTTTGGAAAGTGGTTATTATAAAATAAACGTTGACCTGCAGTATTATTATAAACTTCAGGGTTTCCAAATCTATAAAGCAAATTCCCTCCTTTATTATAGTTTCCTCCTAAATCTGTTGAAGCTTCTAAAGTAGTAGTACTATGATCAATTACCCATATCTCGCTATAAAAATTCACAGACATGTATATAATATCATTTTGTTCATCGTAATCAATACCATTCGCATGCATAATATCACCATTTGGTATCATAAAATAATTTAAGTTTAATAAATTTGGATGTTCACTTACCGAACCAAAATTAGGAAGATCAGAATGTTGATCTTGAATCATATGGTCATAGCTATTCCATTTCCAAACAATTTGATTAGTTGTTGGGTCAACTTCAATAAGTGTCTCAGGGTATATGTCTACAGTAGTGTCAATACCTTGTTGTTGTGCATCAAGCATGCTTACTTTTTCCCAAGCTAAAAACAATATGTTTCCATTGGGAAGCATCTCTACATCATGATGTGCTATATAATCTTCAGTAGAATAAGTGTATTCCCAATCTGTTGTGCCATCTAAATCAATAATTTTTATCACACCTCCAAAACCACCAAAAGTGATGTTGGGATTTGTAGCTTTAAACATTCCTAACAATCTTCCATCAGGCATAACTTCTAAATCGTTACCTAGGTTGCTGTCAAAATTCCATTCTTTAACTTTAGTACCAGATTTATCTACAAGATAGGATTTATTACCTCCGTTTTCAACGGCTAAAACAAGACTGTTTTCAACTAAATCACCATTGTATAAGTCTATATTTTCTGTTAATATTATATTCTCCTCTTCTTCCTGCATCATTAAATCATCATCATTTTTACAATTAATAAGTAAGAGTAAGAATGAGAAAAATAAAACTGAGTTAAAGTATTTCATAGCAATCATGATTAAATCGTCAACTAAAATAAACTATATTTTTCATAAATATAAATTATTGTAAAGTTTTGATTTAAAACAATAATTTAGTTTTTAACTTTGGATTTAAAGACGGTAGTTTGATTGTTCTCACTGGTATTGAATGTATCTAGTGTTCAATTTTTCTTGATTTTTTATTTTATTTTTAGATTAAGGCAACCATTTGCATAATAGTTGCGTCTTTATAAATAGAAGACTTAAATAAGCATACTTGAAAGTTATTCAATTACATAATAATAATACTGCACTTTTAAAAAAGGCAGCTAAAAACAATCGTGAAGCGCAACACGAATTGTTTAAGGCTCATGCACCCAAAATGTTAAGTGTTTGCAGATATTATATAAAGGATATTCAAAATGCTGAGTCTGTAATGCTGAATGGTTTTTTTAAAGCGTTTACGAATTTGAAGAACTTTAAGCATCAAGGTAGTTTTGAAGGATGGTTGCGAAAAATAATGGTAAGAGAATCTATTTCTTTTTTGCGTCAAAAGAAACACATTGAATTTTCATTAGAAGATGTAACTATTCCTCAAGATTATTCAAATAATATTAATACTGAAATTGAAGTGGCTCAAATTCAACAATTGATAGATGAGCTTCCTGAAGGTTATAAAATGGTATTTGTAATGTATGCGATTGAAGGTTATAAACATCATGAAATTGCGAATATGTTAAGCATATCTGAAGGGACTTCGAAATCACAATTATTTAAAGCACGACAAATGCTTCAGAAAAAAATTAAAGAATTAAATAAAACGAGTTATGGCACCAATTAAATTTGAAGAAAAGCTAAAAGATAAGCTCGAAAACCGAACGTTACAACCATCTTCAGATGCTTGGAATACTTTGGCAGATAGATTAGATGCAGCAGATAAAAAAAATAATAATGTTAGATTTTGGTGGATTGGTATAGCAGCTAGTTTGTTAGGAGTAATTCTAGTAACAACTCAGTTTTATAAAAAATCATCTACTATTGAAATCATACCAACAGTTGTAGATACTGAATCAAAGATTCAGAAAGAAGCTACTTCACCTTCAGAATCTATTTCTATTGATGAAGCTGTAAGAATTATTAAAGAGAAAAAACAAAACATTGAGATTATTGATCCAACTGAGCTTGTTTCATTGGAAAAACAAAAAGCCTCGACAGTACAAGAACCAGTTAAAAGAGAGAACACAATACAATCAGAGAAATCTCAAGATGTTGTTGCGAATTTAGAAATCAATAAAGCGAGTGAGGATACCAATGATACCATCAAGGTTTTGACTCAAGAAGAATTAAAAGTGATACAAGTTGTTGATGTAATTAAACAACTTCAAACTAATGAATCGTCAGTTTCTGAAAGAGAAATTGATTCACTTTTAAAACAAGCCCAAAGAGAAATTTTAAAGCAAAACATATATAATGAAACGACTAAAACAGTTGATGCCAATGCATTACTTCAAGACGTTGAAGTGGAGTTGGAACAATCATTTAGAGATAAAGTATTTGAAGCTTTAAAATCTGGTTACGGTTCGGTGAAAACTGCAGTTGCTGAACGCCGTAATTAATAATTTATCAAACAAAAAACGAACGGTTAAACCCAAACATCAATTAAATCACTAACATTATGAATACTATTACAAAACATGTAGTACTGCTAATCTTATGTCTTATAGCAAGCACAATCACTGCTCAAGAAGAGCAAAAAGACTCCATTGGAAATACAATAATTCCTTACAGAGCTAATGGCTTAAAAATCGATAGATTAGAAGAGACTAAAAAAACGATTGCTAATGAAGAACGTGAGTTCCTAAAGAAAGAAGTTGAAAGCATTAATGAGCGACTAGATAAAGGGGAAATTACCAGCGTTGAAGCGGAAGAATTTAAAAAAGAAGCTGCAATAAGACATGCGGCAAATATTGAAGATCGTATAGCTATTATTGATGCTAAAATTAATCTTCTTAAAAGAAACCCTGATATTAATGACATACCTAATGATGAAGATAATAAGATGTCTATAAGTATCGGCTCTAATGGTGTTTTAATCGATTTAGATAAGGGACCAAAGAAAGCGCCTAAATACGATATTAGAACAACTAATAAATTGTTATTTGCCATCGGATTTAATAATGCCATTGGTGATGGTCAAGATTTAAGTAACACACCATATAAACTTGGTGGTTCTGGATTTGTTGAACTAGGATGGATTTGGGAAACACGTTTGTCTAAAAACTCAAATTTTGCTAGAATTAACTACGGTTTTTCATTTCAGTGGAACAAGCTTAACTTAAAAGATGATTTGTATTTTGTACAAGATGGTGATGAAACGACAATTGAAGAGTTTTCAGTTGGACTTAGAAAATCACAAATTAGATTTACCAATCTTGTGATTCCTGTGCATTTTGAATTTGGTCCTTCAAAACTTAGAGAGTATAACAACAGAATTCGTTACTTCACTGATAATAAATTTAGAATTGGAATAGGAGGCTATGGAGGTGTAAGAATTGGAACTCAAAGAAAATTACGTTATAAAGAAGATGGTGATCGTGTGAAAGATAAATCGAGACGTAATTTCAATGCTTCTAACTTTGTTTATGGATTAAGTGGCTATATAGGTTTCGGGCAATTAGCATTATACGCCAAATATGATTTAAATCCTTTGTTTAAAGATCAGGCAGTAGATCAGCACAATGTGTCTTTAGGATTGAGATTCGATTTACATTAAGTATAAAATAATTATTAATTTGAAAGCTTCATTACTGATGGTAATGAAGCTTTTTTGTTAGCTAATAATACCCTAAATTTACCATTCAATTTTAGTTGCTAATTTGATTTCACAAAGATCCATAGAACAAGTGTTTGAAACTGCTCGCGTAGAGGAGGTTATTGGTGATTTCGTGCAATTAAAAAAAGCAGGAAGTAATTTCAAAGGCCTTAGTCCGTTTAGCGATGAGCGTTCGCCAAGTTTTATGGTGTCTCCTGTTAAACAAATTTGGAAAGATTTTTCTAGTGGGAAAGGAGGTAATGCTGTTACATTTTTAATGGAACATGAACATTTTACGTATCCTGAAGCTATAAAATATTTAGCTAAAAAATATAATATTGAAATAGAGGAAACTGAAAGGACTGACGAGCAGAAACAGGAAGCCAATGAGCGTGAGAGTTTGTATTTAGTAAATGAATTTGCAAATGACTACTTCCAAAAAGTGATGCTTAAAACCGATCAAGGACAAGCTATCGGACTTAGTTATTTTAAAGAGCGAGGCTTCACAAACGAAACTATAAAAACATTTAATTTAGGCTATTCACTTGATGAGTGGCAAGCCTTTACAGATGAAGCATTAAAAAAAGGATATCTAATAGAGTTTCTGGACAAAACAGGCCTCACTATCGTCAAGGGAGATAAGAAATTCGATCGATTTAAAGGTCGTGTTATGTTTCCAATTCATAGTATGAGTGGACGCGTTTTAGGTTTTGGAGGTCGAATTTTAAAAACTGATAAAAAAGCAGCCAAATACTTAAATTCTCCTGAAAGTGAAGTGTATCATAAAAGTAAAATTTTATATGGCTTGTATCATGCTAAACAAACCATTGCAAAGGAAGACAATTGCTATTTAGTTGAAGGCTATACAGATGTCATTCAGTTTTACCAAACTGGAATAAAAAATGTAGTGGCTTCTTCGGGAACTGCATTAACACCTGAACAAATTAGACTTGTAAATCGATTAACAAAAAATATAACTGTTCTTTTTTTTGGTGATTCAGCAGGAATTAGAGCCTCAATTAGAGGTATAGATCTTATCTTAGAACAGGGTATGAATGTTAAAGTTTGTACATTCCCTGAAGGAGAAGATCCTGATAGTTTTGCAAAGCAAAATACACTTGAAGAACTGACAAGCTATCTTGAGACGAATGCTCAAGATTTTATTCAGTTTAAGGCATCTTTATTGGTAAAAGAAGCTAATAACGATCCTATAAAAAAAGCAGAAACTATACGAGAAATAGTAAATAGTATTTCTAAAATTCCTGATCAAATTAAAAAGGAAATCTATATTCAAGAATGTTCTCGAATTATGGACATTAGTGAAGAAGTGTTGTTTAGTACTTTAGCCCAAATTAACAAGAAGACTACTCAAGAAGCAAACAAAACATTTAAAACCAAGCAAAAAGCGTTTGAGGTTGTTAAGCCTGATATCAAAGCACCCAAGGTAGATGTTCAATACGAGCTAGAACGTAAGATTATTGAAATCTTAATGCTTTATGGAAATAAAGTTGAAGACTTTGAAGATTTAGTCTTAAAAGAAGGAGATGATGGTGAGTTGCAACTTGAGCCAGTGGTTCACAATGCAAAAGTTTTTGAAAAAGTATACTTAGATCTTCAGGAAGATGAAATGCAATTTTCAAACGGCATTTTTAAGACTCTATATTACACATTGATAGATACTTTACATCAGGAACCAGAATTTTCTACACGTAATTTTGTAAATAAATTAGATCAGGATTTAGCTTCGGAGGTAACTACGATTTTAATGAATGATGAACGCTATAATTTGCATGACTGGGAACGTAATCATATCATTCCAAAAGAAAAAAATCATAGCATTTCTCAACTTGTAAATCAAACGATTTTGACCTTAAGATGTTACTTGATTGATAAAAAAGTAGCTGAATATCAAAACGAAACGCTTAAAGAAGATACAAATTCTAGAAGTATATTAGAAGACGTAAAGGATTATCTTGGGCTTAAAATGTTATTATCAAGAAAACTTGGAAAAGTGATAGGTGGAAAAGTCTAGGTTAACTCCATGTGTTTACCTTGATTGACAAGGTCTATTAAATTAGTTACGTTAAGTTTTTTGAATAATCTAGCTTTATAGGTGCTCACCGTTTTTTCATTAATACCAAGCTCTAAAGCAATTTCTTTATTTTTTTTACCTGATGATAATAGTTTTAAAACCTCGACTTCCCTAGTTGAAAGTCGCTTGTAGATTCTACTTTTCGATTGTTTAGTGTCGTTGTATTTAAGATGTTTAGACATCTTTTCACTTAAATATAAATCGCCTCTAGCAGCTAATTTAATGGCTTTTTCTATAACCTCAATAGATTCAGTTTTTGATACATATCCTGATGCTCCAGCTTTAATTGTGCTAATCGCATAAATTTCTTCAGGATGATAACTAAACATAATAATGTTAATAGTGCTATGTTCTTTTTTTATTGCTCTTAAAGCGGTTATTCCATTAAGTTCAGGAAGATCTATTTCAGAAATCACAACATCAACTGGGTTGCGTCTTACAAATTCAAATATTTCAACACCACTACCAACTGTACCAACGACTTCAATCTCGTTGTGGTCTTTGAATAATAGTTCTAAACCAGTCCGAATTACAGGATGGCTGTCTACGACTAATACCTTAATCATGATGTTTAATTTAGTTGGTTACTATGTGCCAGAACCTATATCGATTAAGTTCTAGAATGTGGAGACTACATTGTAAAAATAGAAAAAAAATCAGTAAGTACGACTTTTTACAACGATTAATTCATTGATTATTTTAAATCTTTAGGAATTTCGCAAATTGGAATGGGTATCATTTTATGTTGATTATTCCGATTGTATCGTGAAAATATTTGAAAAACTTCACGTTGCCTTCCGTCAAAATCATCAAGTAATTTACCGTTGTCTTTTTGTTGCATAGCCCATTCTAATTCTGGATATGAAGCGCCAATTTGATCCTCATCACTTCGAGCATCACCAAAGAGTCCATCACTTGGAGCTGCATTCATTATAGATTCTGGTACTTTTAATAATTCACCTATCGCATAGACCTCAGATTTTAGTAAATCTGCAATCGGACTTAAATCTACACCTCCATCTCCATATTTAGTGTAAAATCCTACGCCGAAATCTTCAACTTTATTTCCTGTTCCTGCCACAAGTAGTCCTAAGAGACCAGCATGATAGTATAATGTAGTCATACGTAATCGTGCTCTTGTGTTGGCTAAAGCCATATCAACAACACTTTGTTTGCCCTCAAGAGAGACTTCTGTTTTAAATTCCTCAAAAACAGGTGTTAAATCTGTTCTAGTATCACTAACATTTGGAAAACGCTGTTTTAATTGTGAAATGTGCTCTTCAGCTCTACTTACATGACTCTCTGCTTGGTGTATTGGCATTTCTATACATAAAACATCTAAGCCTGTTTTAGCGCATAATGTTGAGGTTACTGCAGAATCTATTCCGCCTGAAATACCAACTACAAAGCCATTAACTCTAGCTTTTATTGCGTAATCTTTAAGCCAGTTTACAATATAATTAGTAACTTTTTCTGTTTGCATTTTATTAGAATTTATATGAAAGAATAGTACCTTTGCAAAACAAAAATAAAGCAATAGCGTTAGTTATAAAAATTAATAACGCTTAAGTTTTTTTAATGAATTATGAAAAAAATTTGCTGTATTCTCTTTTTGCTTTTAGCTTATTATTCTTGTGAAAAAGAAAATAAAGTTGAAGATGAAATTTCTAAAATTGATGTCAATTTGTTAATTGAACGTTTTGATTTAGCATTTTCAGATGCAAATCCTGATGATTTACCAAAACTAAAAAAGACATTCCCGTTTTTATTTTCTAAACAAGTTCCTGATTCTGTGTTTATCTCAAGAATGAATGATTCTCTGCAAAAAGAATTATTACAAGAAGTAAAAACAAAGCATCATGATTTTTCTTCTATTGAAGGAGAAATTAAAGAGTTATTTCAGCATTTAAAATATTACGATATAACCTTTTCTGAACCTCGTGTAATTACTTTAACAAACGATGTTAAGTATAGAGATAAAGTAATAGTTACAGATACTATTGTGCTTATTCCACTGGATAACTACTTAGGAAAAGACCATGCTTACTACGCTAATATTCCCAAATATATTACGCAAAATATGGAGCCTTCTCAAATTGTGTCTAACCTAGCTTCAGATTATGCTAAGCGTTATATTTATCAGTCTTCAAAAAAAACGCTCTTAGATGATATGATTTATTTTGGGAAGCAATTATATTTTAAAGATAAAGTCGTTCCGTTTAAATCAGATGAAGAGAAAATAGGGTATTCGCTCGAGCAGTTAGAATTCGCACAATTTAATGAAGGACAAATTTGGTCTAATTTTGTTGAGAATGAATATTTATTCAGTACTGATAGTAGTTTGCCAGGTCGATTTATTGCTGATGCACCATTTTCAAAATTCTATCTTCAGTTAGATCGAGAATCGCCTGGACGATTAGGTCAGTATATAGGATGGCAAATTGTAAGAGCATATATGAATAATAATGAGGTGCCTTTTTTAGATATGATGAAAAAAGATGCTGTAGAAATTTTTAATAAATCTAATTATAAACCACCAAAATAATGGCTAAAAATCATACTTCCAAAATAGAACTAAGTGTTCAGCTTGACGAAAATAGAGTGCCAGAACAACTGCATTGGACAGCAGAAGATGGCGGAATTACAAATGCCGAAGCTAAAGCAATGATGCTTGCAGTTTGGGATAGTAAAGCCCAAGAAACACTTAGAATAGACCTTTGGACCAAAGACATGCCTGTTGATGAAATGAAATTATTTTTTCATCAAACACTGGTCGAGATGAGCAAAACGTTTCATAGAGCGACTCAAGACGAAAAGATGTCTGCAACTATGATGGATTTTTGTGATTATTTTGCTGAGAAATTAGAGCTTAAGAAATAACAGCTTATAAATTAGCTCTCTTGTTCGTTTAATGAACTGTAATATGGAACAACATTAAAGAATTTCGATTTTTTTACAGATTTATAATATTTTGAATTTCTGATTTGTTTACGCATGAACTTATTTTTATGATAGATTGCATAAACTAACAATACATTATCGCTTCCTACTTTTGATTGAAGTTCTAATTTGTTTTTTTCAATTAAGTTAGGTAATTCGTCTTTGTATACTAATTTCATGGACTTATTCGATCCAAAATTTGAATTACTCTCATAAACAACCCAGTAGTATTTTACATTAATTTTTCTATTTTTTTTCTTGTTTTTATATTTTCGCTTTGATGAAGAAAGTGCTTCATCTGAAATATCAATGTCATAATCAGATGTGATTTTAAAAACTTTTTTTAATTTAAATTTTGGTTGTTTAGTGTTTAATTCATAATTATTAGTTTTCCTTAAGTACATAATAATGTTCTTCCTGCCTAATTTGGCTTGAACAATAAAATCACCAAAAGGCAATGCACTTAAATCAATTTTAGTTGAATTACTGTTAACATCAATACTTTCCGCAAAGTCCTCATTGAAAATATCTACATGACTTATTATTTTCTTTGAGCTTTTTAAAATAAGACTATCTCTGTTTTTGTTGAGATTTTGTTCTAATGTTCTAGCTCTGCTATTTATATTTTTTTGAAAAATTATTTTCTGTCCATAAGTGATTGTTGTTAGTAAAGAAAATATGACGAGTAGTAAATTTTTAACCATCTGTTTTTTTGGGTTGAATATGAATATTTTTGTTGATACAAAACTACTTCATTTTTAATTCCTTGAAGCATAAACAGGAACGACATTAAAAAACTCTGAATCCTCAGATTTGTAATAAACAGGGTTTCTTAATTGCTTGGTCATAAATTGTGATCTGTTATAAATCTCATAAACAAGCAACTTATTATTCTTTCCAACATCTGATTTTAACTCTATCTTAGTTTTAGCAATTAGTCTAGCGACGTCTTCTTTATATTCTAGTCGCATAGATTTATTTGATCCAAAATTAGAGTTGCTTTCAGATACGACCCAATAATAAGCAGAGTTATCCTTTTTTATGACTTTACTGGTCTTAAAATTAGACTTTATATCAGACTTGTTTAAGATTTTTTCTTTTCGATCTAGTGTAGCGATTTTAGCATCTTTATTTGTTTGAATTATAAAATTTGTTTTTAGCAATTCATTTTTTTCCATTTGGTTAGAAGATATGGTTTTTGAATCCTCATTTTTTTCCAAATACATTATTATCCAATGTTTATTTATATTGGCTTGAATTACATAATCTCCAGCAGGTAAGTTATTGAGATCTATAGCTGTTTTGTTACTGTTAACATCTATGCTTTTTGAAAAGTCGTTATTAAAAATATCTATTTTTAATATTTTCTCGACTTTACTCTCTAAAATAAGACTATCACGATCTTTGTTTAGATGTTGAAGTAATGTGCTAGCTCTGTAATTTACATTCTTGTGAAAGGTGATTTCTTGTCCATAACTGAGTATAGAATATAGCATGACTGCTAAAATGTAGGTGGTTTTAGGCATGATTTGGTATATTTGGGTAGTCGAAATTACTTAAATATTTTTAGATAAACTAATCTTAAAACATCTTTTTGACGATATAGTGCTTGCAAACAAGGATTAAGTGCATAAAATAAAGAAATTACTTACAAATTTTAAAATATCAAATTAGTATAAGTAAAAGCCTCTATTTTAGTTTATAGAGTAGAACTGTTTTCTTTTTTAATATCTGATATATAAAAAGGTTCAGAATTAAAAAAATTAGATTTCTCTTTTGATTGATAATATTCAGGATTCCTGAATTGTTTATTCATAAATTTAGACTTGTTGTAAATTGCGTATACAATAAGTGTATTGTCTTTGCCTACTTTAGATTGCAATTCTAATTTGTTTTTTGATATCAATTTATCAATATCATTTTTGTGTTCTAATCTCATAGATTTTCGGGAACCAAAGTTAGAATTGCTCTCGGTAACAACCCAATAATAAGAAGCAAATTTATTATTTGATGCATGTTTAGCATCTAAACTCTCATAGTTACTACGTAGTGTATTTTGTTCTGAAACTGAATTGTTCCAACCCTGATTTTTTTCTAGATACATTACAATCAATTTTTTGTTCACTTTAGCTTGAATAACAAAATTGCCTAGTGGTAATTTTTTAAGATCAATTTTAGTTTTATTGTTGTTTACATTAATACGTTCTGAGAAATCCTCGTTGAAAATATCTACGAGTTGAATGTGTTCGTTTTGGCTTTCTAGCAACAGACTATCTCTATTGTTATTTAAACTTTGAAGTAATACACTCGCTCTGGAATTAGTATTCTTCTGAAAATTAATTTGTTGACCATAGGCTACTATGGATGACATAATCAAAATTATTATTGATAAGGACAATTTTTTGTTCATTGCGTTAGATTTGTAATTGAGGGTTACAATTCTTAAAAAGAATTAATTAATTTATATCTGCTTTATTAAGACACTAACATCTCTAATAGGTCACAATTAAATAGTGCTAATTGATGAATTTGTTCTTTAAAACGATTTTAATATTTAAATTAGCCTATGCGAAAAATTCTATTCGGTGTAATTATTACATTAATTGTACTTTTTACTTTTAAATATTGTGGAGATCAAAAGGAAGGAGAAATAATTCTTCAAGAAAACTCAGCGCTTATTCAAAAGCAGATTAAAAATGTTGGTAAATT
>NZ_JBGCCX010000020.1:0-4203 GCF_045105015.1 Psychroserpens sp. | reverse complement strand
CAAACATTTTTCTATTGAATGTTATTACCCAAGTATAAATCTTTTTAAGTGATTTATTATTATGTTTACCCTGAGGATGATAATTTGTGTAGAGTTTACCTGATTCATCAACAGCTTCAAATGAAATCATCGCTGCGTTAGGATGTTCTTTATAAGCCTCTAATATATTATTCTTTAAATTATCATTATAAACAATATCATCATCTGCCATTAAACATATGTCTTTCGTTGCATTTTTTATAGCAAGATTTCTACTTGCTGGTGACCCTCTTTCAAAAGAATTGATCACCTTAATATTTTTCTTGTCAGATACCAATAGCTTATCCTTAACCGTTTGATTAACAATTATCAAATCAAAATCATCAATATTATTATGTATAAACATAGGTTCCAAAAAAGCTAAATCCTGCTTAAACATTGTTGATATTAAAATTTCAATACGTAATGACATTGGAGATTGAATGGCTATGTGATAGGAATTCTTATTTTTGTTAAAAGTAACATTTTTATGCGAATTTTATTGGTTGGAGAATACAGTAGGCTGCATAATTCTTTAAAAGAAGGCCTTGTTAGTCTAGGACATGAAGTGTTACTAGTAGGGAATGGTGATGGTTTTAAAAACTACCCTGTTGATATCAATATTAATCATTCGTTTCATCATAAGATTTTAAAAAAATTTAAAGTCGGTTTCTACAAACTCACTTCAATAGACTTAGGTTCATTCGAGGTATATTTAAAAACCATTTATCACCTCAATAAATTAAAAGAATTTGATGTTGTTCAGCTTATCAATGAATCGCCATTAGTTATTAAGGCAAGTTTTGAAAAAAAATTCATTAACCATCTTATTAAAAAAAACAAAAAAATAATTCTGCTTTCCTGCGGCATTGATCATCAATGCATGTCATATATGATGGATAAAAAGTTTAGATATAGTATTATGAGTCCTTATTTAAATAACAAATCATTATATGAACGATATCAATTTCAATTGCAGTACTTAAATAAAGAATTCACGGAACTTCATGATTTTATATACAAACATTGTAATGGTGTAATTGCAACAGATATGGACTACCACATTCCTTTATTAGGACATGAAAAATATTTAGGATTAATTCCTAATCCTATAAATATTGACAAAGTCGTATACGCTCCTATCAATATTGACAAAAAAATAAAAATATTTCATGGTATAAACACCTCTGCTGAACATAAAAAAGGGAATCATTTTTTCAGTGAAGCATTGAAGATTATTGAAAAGAAATATGCAGATAAAGTTGATATTAAAACAACCTATAGCCTACCTTACAAAGACTACATAAAACTTTATGACGATTGCCATATTTTACTTGACCAAGTATATGCCTATGACCAAGGCTACAATGCTCTTGAGGCCATGGCAAAAGGTAAAGTTGTATTTACAGGAGCAGAACAAGAGTGGTTAGATTACTATAATTTAAATGAAGATACTGTAGCCATAAATGCCTTACCAAATGCTAAAAAAATTGCTGAAAAGTTGGAGTGGTTAATTCTTAATCCTGAGAAAATTAATGAGATATCTAAAAATGCTAGAGCCTTTATTGAAAAAGAACATAATTATAAAAAGATTGCAAATACATATCTAGAAACCTGGTTAAAGAGTTAATCTAATTTTCTAATTATATTTGCCGGAACTCCACCTATAATCACATTTTCAGGAAAACTTTTTGTAACAATAGAACCTGCAGCTACAACAGAATTATCTCCTATTGAAACTCCTTTTAAAATTGTTACATCATTACCTAAAAAGACATTATCGCCAATAACTACATCTTTACTATTAGGATCTTGTTGTAAGCGTCTTTCTGCGTTTAAATCATGAAAATTACTATCAGAGATCTTACAATTGTATCCAATTAAAACATTGTCTTTAATGGTAATAGACCTCTCAGAAACTACTGAAAAATTATTATTAATCGTTATATTATTTCCAAAAATGATATTAGAATGAGGTTGTCTTGCTTCTATATAAGCATACGTATTATAAAACAAAGGAGAATTAATGACTCCAAATCTAACATTAGAACCAAAACTCACAGTTCCTTCTCCTCTAAACACTACAGGTTGATATGAAATACACGTCCCAATGATATTTTTATTAGTACTAAAACACTTATAACCTAGTTTCCTAAATTTTAAAATAAGCTTAGCTATATAATGTTTAATCATGATCTTCAATATTATGAGGCAATATACCAAATAAAGCCTTTCTAAAAACAAATAACAAAATCATAAAGTGAATGAGGTAAGACACAAAATGAGCTTTAACAACGCCAATCAAACCATAATAGTCAATAAAATAGATACTCGAAAGATAGATTACCAAAATAGCAATAGACTCAACAATAATATAATGCCATACCATTTTTTTTGCTAAAAATTGATACGATATAACTAATGAAAGTACTTTAATAAAATCACCACAAATTTGCCAGAAGAACAATTCAGTTACAGGTTCAAATTCTTTTGAGAATATTAAATTAACTATAAAATTCCTAAAAAAGTATATCACAATAAGTCCTAAACCAAAAATTGGAATAATCGTTTTGTAAAAATTCTTAACTTCAATTCTAAATGCGCTCAGTGTTTTTATTTGAGAAAATATTGGCAAGATGTAAAGTGTAATTAAAGAAGTAACAAACATCAAATAATAATTTGAAATTCTTTGCATAGCTACCCAAAAACCAGCATGACTCTCACCAATTTCGTTTATGATATAATTCCTAATATAAACAGTCACTAAAGGTAGAATAGTTGCTGAAAATAATGCCATTATTGAAAACGCTCCAAGATTTTTAAGACTATCTAAACTTAGATCTTTAAAGGATATCAATTTCAAATACTTAAAAACACCAGAAGCGCTAATCAATAAAATGATAAATAGTAATACCTCTATTAATAAAATTGAAATTAATGCGCCTTTTAAATTAAACTTCCAAATAAGCAACACATTAGTAATTGTTCCTAATATCTGAGCAATAATATTAATGCTTAGTATCTTCTTGAATTTTGATAAACCATTTAAAACAGAAAAAATTAAAGTTTTAAATGCATAAAAAGGCAGACTTAGTGCAATTAACTTAATTATACTTACATAGTTTTTCTGGTCTGTAAAAATGAAATCATTAATAGATTCAGAGCCAATATAGATACCTAATGATATTATTACAACAGAACATAATATGAGATAAAAAGCAGTTGAAACAAGTTTGCTTAAGTCTTTCAAGTTACTTTTTAACTCAGCAACATATTTAACGACTCCATTATTAATTCCTAACGTAGTAAAAGCTTGTCCAGATTTTAAAAAATCACGAAAGTTCCCGATAAAAGCTAGACCTTCAGGGCCAATAAAAATGGCAATCAATTTTGAAGTAATGAATCCAGATACAACTCTTGTTAAGACTGAAAAAGAATTCAAGGATGCTATTTTGATAAGTTGATTTTTACCAATAAAATGCTTTATTTTATCTATCATTACAAACGAAATACCTTATAAAAATAAGCTAATTATTACTATTAGTTCTCTTCTTCAGTAATTAATCCAAAAAGTGAATTACTGAACACCAATAGCACAATTAAAAAATGCATTAAATAACTAAAAAAGTGTCCCATAACTGCACCTTCAACACCAAATAACTCTATTAAATACACACTTGTTAGATACAACATAATTACTAGAAATACTTCTATAACTATAAATTGAGCAAACATCTTTTTTGCTAAGAATTGATAGGCGATTACAATAGACAAAACCTTTACAAAATCACCTAATAATTGCCAAAAAAACAAGTCCTCAACCGGCTGAAATTCTTCAGAAAAAACTAAACTAATAACAAATGGTCTCAAGAAATAGATAACTAGTAAACCGACACCAAATATTGGCATCACTGATTTATAAAATCCGAATACTTCTTTTCTAAACTCTTTTTTATTATCAATCTCACTAAATCTAGGAATGATATAAAGCGTCATTATTGATGTGACAAACATGAGATAATAATCAGAAATTCGATTCATTGCTTCCCAATATCCAGCTTGTTTAATTCCAAGTTCATCAATTATAAAATTTCGAATCAATATGGATGTAAATGGCAGCGCTATGGCAGTAACCATAGCCATTACTGCATAAGGAGCAAACCGCTTCAACACATCTAAACTCAC